>VXSK01000023.1:0-53222 GCA_009838035.1 Gammaproteobacteria bacterium | reverse complement strand
TGCCGCCCAGAGTGCCGGTTAGGCGGAGATTACGCGGCCGGGGTTGAGGATGCTCTTGGGGTCGAGTGCCTGCTTCAGGCGCCGCATCAGTTCGAGTTCTTCCGGGCTCCGTGACAGGTGCAGGTAGTCGCGCTTGAGCACGCCGATGCCGTGCTCCGCCGAAACCGAGCCGCCGTGCGCGCCGGTGAGCCGGTAGCCGATATCGAAGATGGTCTCCAGATCTCCCTCGCGGCGCGTACTCACGAACAGGTGCAGGTTGTTGTCGCCGATGTGCCCGAACACGAGATTGATGGCGTCCGGCAGCGCTTCCTTGAGCTCCGTGTCGAACTCATCCAGGAATTCCGCCATCTCGGCGATATCCATGCTGACGTCCAGGCTGGCGTAAGGCAACAGGTCGGCGGTGATTTCCGCCACGCCGTCGCGGATGTTCCAGAAAGCCTGCCGGTCCTTTTCCGATTGCGCTATCGCCGCATCATCGATCAGTCCGGCCTCCAGCGCGCCGGCGAGGACTTCCTCGAATCGCCGGCTGTCCGTTTCCTGGTCCGAGCCTTCCGCTTCCACCAGCGCGTAAATCGGGTAGTCCTGGTCGAAAGGCGAGCGCAGGCTGTCGCTGTGCCTGATCACACGGTCGAAGTAAGGCGACCACATGACTTCATAGGCGCTGACCGAGCCGCCGAGTTTGCCCTGCAGCTCACGTAGCAGTCTGACGGCAGGATCGAACGAGCGCACGGCGCACAGGGCGGTGCAAGTGCTCTCCAGCTTCGGATAGAGACGCAATACCGCGCGCGTAATGACACCGAGCGTTCCCTCGGTGCCCACGAACAACTGCTTCAGGTCGTACCCGGCGTTGTTCTTGAGCATCTTGTTTAGCGAACTGATGACCGTGCCGTCCGCCAGCACCGCTTCCAGCCCCAGCACCAGGTTGCGGGTCATGCCAAATCGGATTACCTGGTTGCCGCCCGCATTGGTGGCGATCGCCCCGCCGATATGACAGGAACCGCGCGCGCCGAAATCCAGCGGCAAATGAAATCCCGCATCCCGCGCCGCTTCCTGGATGACCTGCAGCGGAGTGCCCGCCCAGGCGGTAACGGTCATGGCGGCTGTGTCCAGCTCTTCTATGCCGTTGAGCCGCTCGAGCGAAAGCGCCAACTCGCCCGCCTGCGGGGTGGCGCCGCCGGCCAGGCCCGTCATGCCGCCCTGCACGACAACCGGCTGCCCGAGTTCGTGGCAAGTGCTCAGCACGTGGGACACCTCCTCCGTGGAGCCGGGGCGCACCACCGCCGACGGCCGGAAAGCGTTTTCCGCGGTGAAGTCCACGCTGTAGCGCTCGCCCACGGAGTCGCCGGTCATCAGGGAATGACCCTGCCGGCTGAGAACTGCGATGGTGTTTTCGGTGAGAGGTTCGCTCAAGCGTGAACTCCGTCTGCGCCAGCCGCGGCGGCAGTCCATTATGGCGCAATGGGGGCGGAGACGGAATGAAGTGCGCTTGATTCAGGCCGGGAATTGTGGAGAATCACTAGAACGGTCAGTATTAGGGGACGCCAACATGCTGAAGTTTTCAAGAAACTTTGCGTGGCTTGGATCAATAGCTGCGATATCGGCATTTTCCATTTTTCTACTGCCAGCAGGGACGGCGACAGCACAGGAGGCCGCCGCCGGGGAAATCGAAGAGATTGTCGTGACCGCGCGGAAACGCGCGGAGAGCCTGCTTGAGATCCCCGAGTCCGTGTCCGTGATCACCGGTGCGGACATCGACCGGCAACAGATCAAGGGCCTGGAGGACGTGGGGTTTCAGGTGCCCAACCTGAACCTGTCGATGCGCCTGGACGGCTTTCCCAATGTTTCGGTGCGCGGCCTGGGCGCCTTTGGCAACACCCAGGGCGTGGGCTTTTATCTCGATGACGTTCAGTTGTTTTCCGACGCCTCGTCGCGTTTCGGCGACCTGGAACGGATCGAGGTGTTGAAAGGGCCGCAGGGCACCCTCTATGGCGGCAGCAACATCGGCGGCGCGGTCAAATTCGTCAGCGCGCGCCCGGACACGGAAGAAGCGTTCGGCCGGGTCAAGGGCGTGGTGGGCGACCAGGGCATCTTCGACGTGGAAGGCAGCCTCAACCTGCCGCTGGGCCAGGGCGACTGGGCCATGCGGGTGTTCGGTTTCTGGGCGACCAACGACGGCTTCCTGCACAATCCCAACCCGACGCGTCTGAACGGAATCGCCGGCGACAACGACGAGGACATCGGGGCCACGGAAGAGACCGGCGTGCGCGTTTCGCTGGCCGGGCCGCTGGGCGACAACCTTTCGGCCTATGTTTCGGTGCGCTCCAATGAATACGAGGGACCGAACAACACCTGGATACGAGAACTCGACGAGAGTGACCTTCAGCACCACAACGAGGTGCCTGCGAGTTTCAACCCGAGGCACGAGCGCAACACGACTTCGGCCATGGTGGAGCTGACTTGGGAAATGGACGGCTACGACATCACGACGGTTTCGTCGTGGACCACCACTGAGAGTTTCCGTTTCACGGACCTGGACCAGAAGGAGGAGTACCTGCTTTCGTTATTCCGGCCCGAAGACATGGATGTGCTCACCCAGGAAATCCGCTTTACGTCGACGGATGAAGGGCCGTTCCAGTGGCTGGCGGGTGTCTACTACTCGCGTTACGACGAGAAGATGGACTCCGACCTGGTCTGGTACGACACGGTCATCTATTCCGGAGGCGAGATCAGCGGACCTCTGGGCTGCGCCGCGGGCTCGATGTGCAGCGGCGTCTGGGCCGGCGAAACGGTAACCGAGGCCGAAGAGCTGGGTGACGTCGCGTTGACGCCCTTCGAGAAACGGATGCGCGACAAGAGCCATCTCGCCGGATTCATGAACGGGACCTACGACCTGGGTGACTGGGAATTGAGCCTTGGATTGAGGGGCGACCACTGGAACAACGACACCTTGCGCTTTACCGACGGCAACATGGCCGACGGTACCTCGAGCGAAACGGAGTTGCTCCCCCGGCTGTCGCTTACTCGCTGGCTGGGCGACGGCTCGATGTTGTACGGCACCTACTCGCGCGGCTATGAGCCGGGCGGCTTCAATATCATCGAGGATTTGCCCAATTTGACGTCATTTGACTCCGAGGAGGCGGTCAGCTACGAGGCCGGCTGGAAGGGCCGGATGATGGACGGCCGCGTGACGGCATCGCTGGCGGCCTTCTTCATCGACTACGACCGCCGTCAGATCGAGACCCAGGTTCCGTCCGAAGTCGGAATCGTGGAGCTGATCAACAATGTGGGCGACTCAAAGCAGTTCGGCCTGGAAGCGGATATAAGGGCGGTGCTCAGCGATCAGCTTTCGGTGGCGGTTGCCGCCGGCTGGACCGAAGCCGAATGGGACAGCGGCACCCGGGTGTTCTCCGGAGACGACTTCAAGGACATCGGCGGCGACACGCCGCCGGTTACGCCGGACTTCAACTGGAGTCTGGCCGCGGACTACGTGCAGCCGCTGGCCAACGGGATGAACTTCAACGCCAGCGCGCAGGTCAGCCACAACGGCAAGTACACCGGCTTGCGGCTGTCCGATCCGGCCGGCGTGACCGTGGTCAATCCCAGCTTTACGCTGGTTAACGCTCAAATCAGCGTTTCCAGTGAGCGCTGGGAGTTGGCGCTGAACGTGGAGAACGTCCTGGACGAGGACTACTACACCGACGTGCAGACCTTCCCGGATTTCTTCTTCCTGGACGGCGACGCGGACGAGATCATCGTGATCGGCACGCTGGGACAGCCGCAGCTCATTACCGCGAGCGTCAGCTACTCGTTCTGAACGGAAACTGAAGCCCCAACAATACGAAAGCCCGGCGACCCCGGGCTTTCGTCTATTGGGGACGCCCTCGTTGCCGGATTACGCGGAATCGATGATTCGCTCGACCGCGCGCGCCAGCACCTTCAGTCCCAGCACGATGTCTTCCTCGCGCGTATCTTCCGAGATGTCGTGGCTGCGGCCGCCGATGCTCGGCACGAACATCATCGCGGAGGGAATCAGTGGCGCCAGCATCGTGGCGTCGTGTCCGGCGCCGCTCGGCATTCGCATGCTGGATGCGCCCAGGTCGCCGGCGGCCAGCTCCAGGTGGCGCAGCAAGGATTCGTCCATAGGGTTCGGACGGATGCTCGCGCCCGCGACGACTTCCGTAGAGACTCGGTGCCGCTTCGCCAGGCGCCCCGCGCTTTCGCCGATGTATTGCCGGATGCGGTCGATTACGGAATCCGAAGGATCGCGATACTCGACGCCCAACCGGGCCTGACGGGTCACCACGTTGTAGGCGCCCGGGTCCATCGCCACGATCCCCAGGTTCCAGACGGTCCGGTCGCTTCCCTCTTCGCTGCAGAAGCGCGCGAAATCGTCGGCAAAGGCATACAGGGCAGCGGCCGCGTCCCGGCGCAGTTCCATCGGGGTGGTGCCTGCGTGATCGGCCTGGCCCGTGAAAACGACTTCACAGCGGGCCACGCCCACGATGTCGGTCACCAGTCCGATTTTCCTGCCGGCGGTCTCCAGTACGGGGCCCTGTTCGATGTGCGCCTCGAGGTAGGCTGCGTGGCGCCCCGGCTCGCAGCGCAACAGCTCGCGCCCGTCGTAGCCGGCCGCCTGCAGCGCGCTTTCCAGTTTCTCGCCCCGTTCGTCCTTGAGCTTTCCGATGTCCGACTCGTCCACTCTGCCGGTGAACGCCGCGCTGCCCAGCAAACCGGCGAAACGGCCTTCCTCGTCGATAAAGGAAATGACCTCAATGCCCAGTTCATCCGAGCGGCCGCCCCCCACGTACGCACGGGCGATCTCCAGCCCGAAGATCACTCCCATGGAGCCGTCCAGCCATCCGCCCTTGGGCACCGAATCGGTGTGCGATCCGATCAGTACGTGTTTGCGGCTGCCGGGAGTGCGCCCGGCCACGCTGCCGATTCCGTCGATCTGGGCATCCAGCCCCGCAGCCCGCATTCGTTCCAGCAGCCAGTCGCGAGCGGCCAGGTCCTCGGGCGTGAGCGAGCGCCGGTTGACGCCGGTGCCCAGCCTGCCGAACTCCGCCAGCGCGCGGAGGTCCGCGAGCATCCGCTGCGGATCGATCGGCAGCATAGGGCCACCTTCCGTTTGCGGAAGGATCAGGCTATTTCTTGCGCTTCAGCTCGATCGTGGTGTGGTTCTCTTCGCTGATCTTCCCGTCCTGCATGCTCCACCAGCGGGTCGTCAAACGATCATCGCCGTGGAAAACATATTCGGCGTGGCGCATGTGATTGGCGTCGGGCGAGGCCAGGTTCGTGACGCTCTCGAACTTGAGCTCGAGGCGGTACTCGTCATCCGTGGCTATCACTTCCATGCGGGGCTGGTTGCCGGCGGCGCAGTAGTGCGTCATCAGCACCCGGTCGCCGTCGGCGTGGTACATGTTGACCATTTCGTATCCTTCGGGACTGCCGGGCGCCATCACCTCCACCAGGGCGGAACCGGCCGCCGTGACCCGGAAGGTGGAGCCGATCATGTCGGACTCCTCACCGTTCTCGTCCAGATACACCCAGTCGCCTTCCAGCGCGGCGAGTTTCTCCATCACGCTCTTTTCGTCAGCCGCGGCGGCGCCACCTGTCAGCATCAACGCCAGCAGCGTCGCGCCCGATATCGCAGTTCTGATTTTCATAAGTGTCCTCTCTTCGGTTTTTTTGGTCAGTCAGTCCAGCAGCAGGCCGCCGGATATGTTGGTAATTGTGCCTGTCATGTGCCCGGCGGCATCCGAGCACAGGAAATCGGTCATGGCCGCGCACTCATCCGCAGTGCCGAGCCGGCCCAGCGGCGCCCGCTCGGCCAGTTCGGCGCGCCTCTCCGGGCCGAGACGGTCGAGCATGGGCGTATCGATCGGGCCGGGCGCGATCGCGTTGACCCGTATGCCGTCGGTTGCCCACTCGCGGGCGAGGTAACGGACCATGCCGATGATTCCGGCCTTGGCCGCCGTGTAGGCCGGGCCGGACAATTCGTTGCCGCCGTTGATCGCGTTGGTGGACGAATACATCAGCATCGCGCCGCGGGTCTGCTTCAGATGAGGATGCACGGCGCGAGCCAGCAGAAACGTCGAAGTGAGATTGACGTCCACGACCCGGTTCCAGTCATCCAGCGAAACGTCCACGAACGGCCCCTCTCCGGTGATACCCACGGTGTGGACCACCCAGCGGGGCGGTCCCAGTTCCTCGGCGCAATGCGCGACAGCTCTGGCCACCTGCGCTTCGTCGGTTGCTTCGGCCGGCAGCGTCAGGCCGGCGGGCGCCTCCTGCCCCGGCAATACCATCGCTCCCACCGCCAACCCACGCTCAACGAACCGCTGCACGACCGCCGATCCGATCCCGCCGGCCGCACCCGTTACCAGCGCGCACTCCGCCGTGCTCGTCAAACCGCGCTCCCCGCGGATTCAATCAAGGTCAGGCGGCCTTAGGTACCACCAGCGCGGCCTGTATGCCGTCGAGCATGCTCCAGCGCAGCGAAGCGGAAGCCCGAACCGCGGCGATGGCGCGCTCCTGGAGAGCCTCGGTGGTGGCATAGCGGTCGGTCAGCTCCAGGCCGATGTGGGCGTGTTCCTCGTCGCCCTCTATGTGCACGTGAAAGAACTCCATGTCCTCCTCGCTGAACCCCATCTTGCGCATCGCCTTGACATAGGCCGGATACAGCGTGGGCAACTGGCCTTCCAGCGCAACCATGATGCCGGCGGCCGATTCGGCCAGGTGGCGAATCGTGGACAACTCCCAGATCCAGGCGCGCATGGCCCTCGTTGTGGGAAGGATTTCGTCGCGCAGGTCCGCGTTGACGACGTCGTCCCGCGTCAGACCGCAGGCCTCGGCAAAATTGATCAGCAGGTCCGGATGCCGTTTTTCCGGCGTGTCCGGCATTTCCTCGCCCAGCAGGTTCTCCAGCAGGTGCTGACGCGCATCGAGATCCGGCAGCCGTGCGTAGAGCGCGGCGAACTGCTGCGGGATCGGGGCGATGTAGTAATAGTGCTGCACCGCGTAACGTCCCAGTTGTTCGCGGGACAGGGCGCCCTGAGCCCACATCCGGCTGAACGGGTGGCCGCCGCCGTGGCGCGGCTTGCGCGCGGCTTCCAGTGCGTCGAAAAAGTCTTGTTTGTTCAACATGAGTCAGTTTTCTCCTAGTGCATTTCCTCGCCGCCGGTCACGTTCAGCGAGTCGCCGTTGATGTAGATGGCCTGGTCGGAACACAGGAACGCAACGGCGTTGGCGGTGTCGGCGACCTTGCCCTCGCGGCGCATGGGATTGCGCGTGCGGATATTGTCGATGTATTGCTCCAGCGTCAGGCCGAAGTGATTGGAAAAATAATCGTTCTGGACGGCGCCCAGCCCGGTCGTAACGTGGTTGGGACAAACGGAGTTGACGGTGATTCCGTGCGGACCCAGCTCCAGGGCGCAGGTTCGCGTCAGCCCGACAAGGCCGTGCTTGGACGCGGTATATGCCGCCATGTGCGGGAAACTGGATTTCGCGGCCTGGCTTGCTATGTTGATGACGCGCCCGCCCTCGCCCTGACTGATCATACGGCGGGCGGCGTGCTTGGTGCACAGGAAGGGCCCCTTCAGGTTCACGTCCAGGACCGCGTCCCACTTGTCTTCCGACAGTTCCGTGCAGGCGTCGATCAGGTAGCCGATCCCGGCGTTGTTGACCAGGATGTCCAGGCGGCCGAAGCTATCCACGGCGTGCGCCACCGCGGCCTCGACCTGGGACTCGTCGCGCACGTCGAGCGGGAATGCGTCGGCGACGCCGCCCCGGTCCCGAATACCCTGCACCACGGCCCGCATGGAATCGGTAGCTCCGATGTGCTTGTCGGGCATGTGTTCGTCCGGCGACTCCCCCAGGTCCGTGATCAGTACGCTGGCCCCGCAATCGGCCAGCTTCGAGGCGATGCCTTCGCCGAGTCCGCGGGCGCGGCCGGCACCGGTAACGAGCGCGACCTTGCCGCTCAGGTCGTAATTTTTCATGGCGCGGATTTTATCCCCTGTTCGCTATATCGCTCCGCTCCCGGGCGGTCAGGCATTGACATCGATCACGACCCTCCCGCTGATCCGCCCGTCCAGGATTTCGTTCGCCAGCGCGGGGACCTCCGACATCGGCGCCATGCGGTAGATTTCGGCGAGTTTCGCCGGATCGACGAGTTCGGCAAGCGCGTCCCAGGCGCGCCGGCGCCTTTCCTGCGGAGCCATCACGGAATCGATGCCACGCAGGGTCACGCCGCGCAGGATGAACGGCATGACCGTGGTCGGAAGGCGGAAACCGCCGGCCAGCCCCACCGCCGCCACCAGGCCGCCGCGCCGCGTCTGCGCCAGTACTGTCGCCAGCGTGGTCCCGCCGACGGAATCGACCGCCGCCGCCCAGGTTTCCGACTCGAGCGGCCGCGAATCGCGCGCCAGCTCGTCGCGCGCGATGGTCCCGGAGGCGCCCAGCGACTGAAGGAAATTCGCGCCGTCCGGCTTGCCCGTTACTCCGGTGACCTCATAGCCGAGCGCGGAAAGCAGCATTACGGACACCGCGCCCACGCCGCCCGTAGCGCCGGTAACCAGGGCCGGGCCGGCATCGGGAGTGAGGCCGGCGTCCTGAATCGCAAGAACGCTCAGCATGGCCGTGTATCCGGCCGTGCCCAGCGCCATCGCCTGTTCCGGCGAAAAAGCCTCGGGAACCGGCACCAGCCAGTCGCCTTTCAGACGCTGCCGCTGCGCATAGCCGCCCCAGTATTTTTCCGAGAGCTCGTAGCCGTTGACCAGCACCCGGTCGCCGGACCGGAACCGGCCGTCACGCGAGTCACGCACGACGCCGGCCAGGTCGATGCCGCACACCATGGGAAGGCGGCGGCAGATCTTGCCCCGTCCGCTCACCGCCAGGCCGTCCTTGTAATTGAGCGTGGAGTGGCTGATCTCCACCAGCACGTCCTCGTCGGGAAGGTCGGGAGCGGTGAGTTTCTCCAGTCGACCCTGAACCTTGCCGTCGCGCTCCCGCGCCACGATGGCATTGAATGTGTCGGTCAAGTGTTCGCTCCCTGTTCAGGCCAGGGCCGCCAAGATGCCCCGAATCGGCATCCGAATCAAGCGCCTCAGCGGCGGGCGAAGGAATTGGTCCAGACGGCCCAGGCGGTGAGGCCGAGAAGCGCCAGCAGCACCCAGCCCGGCATCGAGAGTCCAAACAGCGACCAGTCGACTTCGGCGCATTCGCCGGACGCGGTGAGGGCTTCGCGGACGGCGGTGATCACGCCGAAGTTCTCCACGATGAAATCGAAACTGGCGCCGCAGGGCGGCACTGTGCCTTCGGGCTGGTTCTGAATCCAGAGGTGGCGGATAGCCACGCCGCCGCCGGCCAGTCCGACCGCGCCGCACAGCGCCGAGTAGGCATGGCGGAACCAGTTCGCCGGTCGATGCACGGCCGCGAGCAGGAAAGCCAGGCCCATCCCGACGACCGCAAATCGTTGCAGGATGCACAGGGGGCAAGGCGCGTAGCCCTGGACATGCTCGGCGAACAGAGCGTAGCCGAACAGGAGAAAACAGGCGGCCGCGCCGAGCAGGTTCAGACGGCGGGAGCCGGCATTAAGGAGACTTGCGATTGTTGCCTTCATATTGGTTGACCTTGCGCCGATCTGCTCTGTGCGGCCGGTGACGAACCCCCGCGATTCTCTCACAATCGGGCCACTGCGGCGTGAAATTTCGTGCCGTCCTCATCGGCCAGCGCCGCATCGCGCAACTCACGCACGGCGCTTGCCGGTTCCGATCTTTGTCGCAGTGCCGGCAGCGCCTCCCGGATGGCCTCGTAGCGACTCAGGCCCCGCTCATAGGTCTCGCCGTAGCCCTTGACCAGTTGCTGACAGGCCGCCATCTCCACCGCAAGCCCGTAGTCCTGCGGGGCCAGTTCCGCCAGCGTGGCCAGCCAGTCGCGAATGCGTGCGTCCTCCTCGCGGTGGCGCAGGGAGCTCGGCCGCCAGGCACGCGTGCGCGCCATCGCGCGCATAAAGAGGTATCCCCAGAGGCGGTCGGTGGAGATCTTTCTGCCGCCGGTGAAGGCCTGCAGTATCCGGCCGGTGAAGCCCCACCTCATCAGCGGCGCTCCCAGCCAGGCCGGCAGGCTGCCGCAGATCTCCTCCACCCGCGGACTCAGGTAGTCCACGATCCGCATCAGCCGGCCGCCGCCGTCGCCGACTTCCGCCTGCACGCGGGCAAAGCGGGCCGCGCGAGTCTTGAGGTCGGCGACCCGCGCCGTGTCCTCGTAGCTCATCCACAGCGCCAGGCCGCGGGCGGTTTCGAGCAGCAGGGTGTATTGGCGGGCCGCGCTGTCGAGCTCCAGGATGGAGCGCAGCCGGTCCAGGTACAGGCCGGCGTAACGGTGGTTCTGATAGTCGACCAGGCGGTGCACGCCGATTCCCAGCAGGTCCGCGCAGGTGCTTGGGAACTCATTCGAAACGCGTTCCATCAGCGCTTTCGCTTTCGGGTTGCGGGGAACCGGCACCGGTTCGTACAACGGTGCGGAATCCGGACTCGACACGGCGGCATCTCCGCCGGCCGCTGCCTCGGCGCGCGCCTTGCCTGCTTCGTACGCGGCGAGATTGCGTTCCAGCGCCCGGCCGCTCGCCCGTATCGCTTGCTCGCATGCTTCGGCCGAGAAGGGCAGGGCGCCGGAGCCCGCCAGGGCGCCCAGCACGACCGAACTGATCACGCTGCGGTGTTCCCGGGCCAGGGCCTCCATGTCCAGCGCCACCAGGCGTTTCGCGCTGGCCCGCGCCACCTGGAGGACGGAGTCGCTGTCGGCGAGCCCGTCGCCGAGCGCCGACTTCTCGCCGATCGTGAAAACGCGGTGGGTGGATGCGACCAGGGTGGTTCGCTCGCGCGTCACCAGTCCACGCTGAATGGCGCGGCCCGCTTCCATCAGCTCCGATGCGACCACGAGGTCCACGTCGCCCGGCTGCGGCATCAGCGCAAGCACCGGGTCCGCCTCCGCCGCCTCCGCGGCCGCGCGGGGGAAGAACTCGAGATAGTAGAGGGTGGCGCCGGTGCGCTGGGCGACGCCCGGCACGGAAGTCGCCTGCGCGATGAAGCCGCTGGCTTCGGCCGCGTCCAGCAGCCACTGGGTCAATACGCCGCCACCCTGGCCGCCGAGGGCGGCGATCGCCAGCTTGAAGACCCGGGGAGCCGGTTCTCCTTCTACCACGCGAGGGCCCGCTTGCGCTGGGTGCGGCGTTGCAGAAAGCCGATCAGTGCGCGGCGCAGCCCTTGCATGAACCGTTCGACTGCGCCGGGATTGTCCACCAGCTCCGCGTGATAGAACGAAGGACAGAGCACTGCCGCGTGCGCGACTTCGCCGCATACCCCGCAACCCACGCAGTCGTAGTCCACCGCCGCCACCGGCGCGCTCCGCAACGGATCGGGGTTCGGTTTGACGGTCAGGGACGGGCAGCCAGACAGCCGGATGCAGGAGTGATCGCCGGTGCAGGTTTCCGCATCCACGCCGTAATGCTTGCGCGCGACCCGCATGCCGGCCTTGCGCCGCCGGTTGAGCAGCGGCCGGATGCGCCGCTCGCGATTGAGCTGGCACTCGCCCTGGGCCACGATCACCTTGGGCCCCTTCTCGCGCGTGCTCATGGCCTCGCGCAGGATCCTGAGCGTGCCCTTCATGTCGTAGGTGTTGAGGCTGCGCACCCAGCGCACGCCCACGCCGCGCACGGCATCGGCGATCGACAGGCGGGCGGTGCGTCGCGGGGCATCGGCCTCCGACGAGGGGATCCACTGTCCGCCGGTGGCCGCGGCATAGCCGTTGTCCACGATGATCGTGACGCCGTCGTGCTCGTTGAACACCGCGTTGCCGATGCCGCTGGTCAGGCCGTTGTGCCAGAAGCCCCCGTCGCCCATGATCGACACGGGACGGCGGTCGCCTTGCGTGTGCAATGCGGAGGCCGCAGCGCTGCCCAGCCCGTAGCCGAGGATGCTGGCGCCGAGGTGGAAGGGCTCGAGGCTGGCGAAGGAATGGCAGCCGATGTCGGCGCTTACGTGCACCGGGCCGATCTCCTTTTGAAGCAGCTTGAGCGAAGAGAACAGCGGACGCTCGGGGCAGCCGGTGCAAAGGCCGGACGGCCGTTCCGGCACCCTGGCGGCCAGTTGCGAGGCGGGGAGCAGCGGCTGTTCGGTGACAGGATTGAGCAGGCGGGGGCCGTGCTCTTCGACAAAGGCGCGGATTCCTTCCTTGAGCACCGCGCCGGTGTATTCGCCCGCCATCGGCAATGGGCCCTTGCCGACGATCCGGGTTTGCAGGTCGGCGCGGCGCAGGAACTGGTGGGCGGCCTGCTCGATATGCTCGGGCTGGCCTTCCTCGACGATCAGCAGCGCGCGCTTGCCCGTCGCGAATCGCACGAATTCCTCCTCGACCAGCGGGTAGGTGGCGTTGAGCACGTAGAGAGGCAGCCGCGAGGCGCCGAAAGCGTCGGCCAGGCCCAGGTGTTCCAGGGCCCGCAGAACCCCGTTGTAAAGACCGCCCTGGAGCACGATTCCAAGATCGCTTTCCGCACCGTCGATGAACTCGTTGAGTTTGTTTTCCCGGATGAAGCGCACGGCCGCCGGCCAGCGCTGTTCGGTCTTCTCGCGTTCCTGTTCGTAGGTGTAGGGCGGCAGGATGATGCGCGACGGGTCGCGCTGCGGCGCATCGAGCGCGTCCGCGGCCGTGAACGGCGGACGGCGGTTGTCGCTGGCGATAAAGCTCCCGTACAGGTGGCAGGCGCGGATGCGCAGCATCAGCATCACGGGCGTATTGCTGGCCTCGGACAACTCGAAACCCTGCTGCACCGCGGTCACGATGCTGTCCAGCCGGGGTTTGGGATCGAGCAGCCAGAGCTGCGATTTCATCGCAAAGGCGTGGGTGCGCTCCTGCATGATGCTGGAGCCCTCGCCGTAGTCCTCGCCGAGTATGACGAGCGCGCCGCCCTTGACCCCCGCCGAAGCGAGATTGCCGAGCGCGTCGCTGGCAACGTTGGTGCCCACGGTGGACTTCCAGGTCACCGCGCCGCGCAGGGGATAGTTGATGGAAGCCGCCAGCGTGGCGGCCGCGGTGGCCTCACTGGCGCTGGACTCGAATTGCACGCCCAGCTCGTTCAGGATCTCGCCCGCGTCGGCCAGCACGTCCATCAGGTGCGAGACCGGCGCGCCCTGATAGCCTGCCACGTAAGCCACGCCGGACTGCAGCAGCGCCTTGGTGACCGCGAGTATGCCCTCGCCGCGGAATTCCTCGCCCGCGGTCAGGCGCAGCAGTTCAACTTCCTTCGCGAATGATCTTTCGGCCACCTTGCTTCTCCACCGCGGTGCGGGCGGAACCGCGTCAAGTGTACTACCCGGCGCCCCGGCCGGGTTTCATTCAGGAGCCCAGGTTTTTCAGTCTTTCCAGTTGTTCGCGCAGGCTCTGAAGATCGCGTTTCAGTTCTTCCCGGCGGTCGTGTACGCCCTGGACGACATCGGGCGGGGCCTTGTCCAGGAACTGCGGATTGGCCAGCTTTTTCTCGGCCGCCTGCAGGGCCTTTTCGGCCTGGGCGCGGAGCTTGCCGAGGCGGGTGCTTTCGGCCGCCGGGTCGATCACGCCGGCCAGGGGCGTCAGCAGCCTCAGCTCGCCGTGCAGGGCGGACGCGGCCGGCGGCGCCTCGGCATCCGCTGCGAGCAGCGTGAGTTTGTCCATGCCGGCCATCGGGTTAAGGAGCCCCGACAGCGATTCCATACGCTCGTGGTCGTCCTGGCGGCCGCCCTGGGCCAGCACTTCCAGCCTGCGGCCGGGCGGCAGGTCCAGTTCACCGCGAATCTGCCGTATTCCCAGTACGAATCCCTGGAGCCACTCGATCTCGGCTTCGGCCTCGCGGTCCTCGGGAAAAGCATCGGCTTGTGGCCAGGACGCGATCATCACGCTTTCGCCGCCGGTTCCCGCCAGCGGGGCGGTGCGCCGCCACAGCGCCTCGGTGATGAACGGCATGATCGGATGCAGCGCCCGCAGCACGGCCTCCAGCACGCGAACCAGCGTATGCCGGGCGGCGTCTGCCGCCTTTGCGTCGCCGCCGGCCAGCACGATCTTCGCCAGTTCCAGGTACCAGTCGCAATACTCGCGCCAGACGAAGTCGTACATCGCGCGGCTCGCCAGGTCGAGCCGGTAGCCGTCCAGCCCTTCCGCGGTTGCCTTGAGGGCCTTGCCCAGGCGGGAGACGATCCAGCGGTCGGCGGGTCCCAGGTGGGCGTCTTTCGCGGGCGGGACATCCTCGTTCCCGGGCTGCTGCATGAAGACGAAGCGGGCCGCATTCCACAGCTTGGTGCAGAAATTGCGGTAGCCGGCGGTGCGGTCGAGGTCGTAGCGGATGTCCTGGCCGGTGCTTGCCATGGCGGCGAAACTGAACCGCACGGCGTCGGCGCCGAATGCCGGAATGCCGTCGGGGAACTGTTTGCGCGTGGCGCGCTCGATCTCCGGCGCCAATCGCGGCTGCATCAGCCCGGCGGTTCGCTTCGCCACCAGGCCGTCCAGGTCCACGCCGTCGATCAGGTCCAGCGGGTCGATCACGTTGCCCCTGGATTTGGACATCTTCTGGCCTTCGTGGTCGCGGATCAGGCCGTGCACGTAAACCTCCCTGAACGGCACGTCGCCCATGAACTTCAGCCCCATCATGATCATCCGCGCGACCCAGAAGAACAGGATGTCGAAGCCGGTAACCAGCACCGTGCCGGGATAGAAGCGCTGCAACTCCGGCGTTTCCCCCGGCCAGCCCAGGGTGGAGAACGGCCACAGGGCCGACGAGAACCAGGTGTCCAGAACATCGTCGTCCCGCCGCAGCGGATAGTCGTCCGGCAGCTTGTGCCGCCGGCGCGCCTCGGCTTCGTTCCGGCCGACGAAGACCTCGCCGTCCTCGCCGTACCAGGCGGGTATCCGGTGCCCCCACCAGAGCTGGCGGCTGATGCACCAATCCTCAATGTTGCGCATCCACTCGAAATAGGTCGCCGCCCAGTTTTCGGGAACGAAGCGCACCCGCCCGTCCTCGACCGCGGCGATGGCGGGCTCGGCCAGGGGCGCGGCGCGCACGTACCACTGGTCGGTCAGGAAGGGTTCCAGCACGGCCTGCGAGCGGTCGCCCCGCGGTATGACGTGGCGGTGCTTCTTTACGCCCGCCAACGCGCCCATTTC
Organism: Gammaproteobacteria bacterium; assembly: GCA_009838035.1. Lineage (NCBI taxonomy): Bacteria > Pseudomonadati > Pseudomonadota > Gammaproteobacteria > Gammaproteobacteria bacterium. The sequence continues at coordinate 38,030 of VXSK01000023.1, read as the reverse complement.
TTTGAGCGCCTCCACCACCGCCTTGCGGGCATCGAAGCGGTCGAGGCCGACGAATGCCGGCGGCGCGGCGTCGTTGATGCGGGCCCGGGGGGTGAGCACGTTGATCGAGGGCAGGCCGTTGCGCCTACCGATTTCGTAGTCGGTGAAGTCGTGCGCGGGCGTGACCTTGACGCAACCGGTGCCGAACTCAGGGTCCACCGCCTCATCCGCCACGATGGGGATTTCCCGCCCGGTCAGCGGCAGGCGCACCATCCGGCCCACGAGTTGCCGGTAACGCTCGTCTTCGGGATGCACGGCCACGCCGGTATCGCCAAGCATGGTCTCGGGGCGGGTCGTGTCCACCTCCACCGCGCCATCGCCGTCCACCAGCGGGTAGCGCAGGCGCCACAGGTGGCCGTCCTCCTCGCTGGACACCACTTCCAGGTCGGACAGCGCGGTCTGCAGCACGGGGTCCCAGTTCACCAGCCTTTGCCCGCGGTAGATCAGGCCTTCTTCGTGCAGGCGCACGAAAACCTCGCGAACCGCCCGGCTGCGCGCTTCGTCCAGCGTGAAGCAGTCGCGCGAGAAATCCAGCGATGCGCCCAGCCTCCGCAGTTGGTCTCCGATACGCCCGCCGGACGACTCCTTCCAGGCCCAGACCCGCCGGACGAACTCCTCGCGCCCCAGTTCGCGGCGGCTCAGGCCCTCGGCCTCGAGCTGCCTCTCCACCACCATCTGGGTGGCGATGCCGGCATGGTCCACGCCCGGCTGCCAGAGGGTGCAATCGCCGCGCATGCGGTGGTAGCGGGTGAGCGCGTCCATCACCGTGTCCTGGAAGGCGTGCCCCATGTGCAGGCTGCCGGTCACGTTCGGCGGCGGTATCACGATGCAGAATGGCGGGCCGTCCCCGCGCGGCGCAAACCATCCCGCCCGCTCCCACCGGCGGTAAGCCTCGCCCTCAATCTCCGCCGGCCGATACCGCTCCCCCAGCACCCGCCCGTTCATATCGACCATACCAAGCTCAAGGTGCGAATGCGCGCCAACCGGAGCCTATCCTTGCTCCTCTTCTTCCGGGAGTTTGTGAGCCAGGGATGGCGGAACCAAGCTCCATGGATGGATTCATGCGTCTCCCGGAAGAAGAGGAGCAAGGATAGGCGAGATCCAAGCGCCGGCCCGCTACTGACCCAGCAGAAACTCGGTGAGCAAAGGCACGGGACGGCCCGTGCTGCCCTTGCTGCCCCCCGTCTTCCACGCCGTGCCGGCAATGTCCAGGTGCGCCCAGTGCGCATTCTTGACGAATCGCGACAGGAAGCAGGCCGCGGTCGTAGCCCCGGCGAAGCGCGAGCCGATATTGGCCATGTCGGCGAAATTGCTCTTCAGCTCCGGCATGTATTGCGGTCCCATGGGCAGCCGCCAGGCCGGATCGCTGGCCGCTTCGCCTGCCGCGCGCAGCTCTTCGGCGAGGTCGTCGTTGTTGGCGAACAGGCCGCTGTAGTGGCGGCCCAGCGCCATCAGGCAGGCGCCCGTCAGCGTGGCGACGTCCACCACCTTGGACGGCTTGTAGCGCAGCGAATAGTAGAGCGCATCCGCCAGTATCAGCCGGCCTTCGGCGTCCGTATTGAGAATCTCGATGGTCTCGCCGGACATCGCCTTGACGATGTCGCCCGGCTTCGTGGCCCGGCCGCTGGGCATGTTCTCCACGGCTGCCGCCAGGACCACCAGGTTGATCGGAAGCCTCAGTTCGATCGAGGCGTGCAGGGCCGCCAGCACCGAACCGGCCCCGCTCATGTCGAACTTCATCTCGTCCATCGCCCGGCCGGGCTTCAGCGATATTCCGCCGGTGTCGAAGGTCACGCCCTTGCCGACCAGGGCGACGGGAGGCGAGTCGTCCGGCGCGTTCCTGTAGTGGAGCACGATCAGCCGGGGCTTCAACTCACTGCCTTCGCAAACCGACAGCAGCGAATTCATACCCAGTTCCTTCATTTCGTCTTCCTGAAGAACCTCGGCGGTGACGCGGGTGCTGCGGCGCGCCAGCTTGTGGGCTTCCGACTCCAGGTAGGCCGGTGTGCAGACGTTTGCCGGCAGGTTGCCCAGCTCCCGCGCATAGTTGCGGGCCCGTCCGATGGCGCGGCCCTGCCTCAAGCCCAGTTTCGCCTGCGCCTCTTCCTCCTCGCCGTCGATCGCGACGGTAAGCCGGCGGTCCTTCGGCCGCGTGTCCTTGACCCTCTTGCGGGTCGCCGTGTAACGATAGGAGGCGTAGAGCCATTGCTCGGCGAAACTCCGCGCCTTGCGCGTTGCGTCCATGCCCGGCACGTCTTCCAGCCCCATCAGGCTGACAACCGTGGTTGCGCTCGACCGCTCGGCCCGCTTTACGGCGGCCTCCACGGCCTTGCGCCAGCCGGCGGCATCGAGCTTGTCCCTGTTGCCGAGGCCGGCGAGCAGCAAATGGCGCACTCCCAGCCGGCCCGTATGGGTAAGCAGCAGCGTTTCGCCGGACTTCCCGCGAATGTCGCCCGAAGCCATGGCATTGCCGATCAGATTGCGCAGGCCCGCGCTCAGGCCGGCGGTGGCCGTGGCCGGTTTTCCGTCCTGATAGACCGGGGCGATCGCCAGGTCAGCTTGTACACTGTTCAACTTCTGCGTGGTGATTTCGAATTGCATGTGGTCGCCTCTTGAAAACCCGTCCAACGGCGCTGCTTTAACGGAATCGGCGCAGGCCGTAACGGTGGCTCATTCTATTGCCTTTGAGGAATGATGCGCATACTGGACCGCTATCTCTTTCGCGAAGGCCTGGTGGCGTTCAGCGGCGCGCTGGCGGTGCTTCTTGTGCTGCTGGGCACCAACCAGTGCGTGCGAATACTGTCGGCTGCGGCCTCGCAGGATCTGCCCCGCGACGCCGTGCTGCCGATGATCGGCTACACCTGCCTGCAGTACCTGCCGGTGATCATGCCGGCGGCGCTGTTCTTCGGCCTGCTTCTGGCGCTCGGGCGCATGTATCGCGACTGCGAGTTGCCGGTGATCCGCGCCTGCGGCTACGGCGCCCGTTCCCAGCTCAAGCCGGTGCTGGCGCTGGCCCTGCCGGTGGCGGCGCTGGCCTGCTGGATGACCCTGGACCTTGCGCCCGGGGCGCGCCGGGCAGTGGATGAACTGGAACGGGAAGCCGCGTCCATGGGCGATCTGCGCCGGCTGGAACCGGGGCGCTTCGTTTCCATGGGCGGCCAGGGCGTGGTCTATTCCGAGGAGGCCGATGAACAGGGCCGGCTCTACCGGGTGTTCGCCCACCGGCGCGTGGACGGGCGCATGCAAATCATCGTGACCGACCGTATGGCCCTGCAGGAAACGGCGGACCCTCTGGTTCGAATGGTGACGTTCTACGACGGCGTGCTGTACGACGGATGGCCGGGCGAGGCGCAGATCCGCATCGTGCGCTTTGCCGAGCACGGCATACCGGCGAGCCTGCCGGAAACGGTTTCCGCGGCGACGAAAATGGACGCGGCGCCTAGCGCGGAACTGTGGTCGCAAGGCGATCCGGAATCGCTGCTGGAACTTCAGCGTCGCCTCTCGGCTCCGCTTGTTCTGCTGATCCTGGCCGTGATGGCGCTGCCGCTCAGCCGCCGCCTGCCGCGCCAGAGCCGCTTCGCATCGCTCCCCTGGGCATTGCTCGTGTACGTGATATACACCAACCTCGTCACCGCGGCGCTTTCCTGGGCCCAGCAGGGAATCACGCCGCTGTGGCTCGGCGTGTGGTGGGTTCACCTGTTGCTGGCCTGCGCGGCCGCGGCGTATTTCGGGCTGGGCGATTCGCACCTGCTCAAGCAATTCGGCCGGCGAATCCGCGCCATGCAGACGGTATGACGCTACTTGACCGCTACCTGCTGCGCGGTGTCGTTCCGCTTGTGCTCATGTGCCTTTGCGCGCTGATGTCGCTCTCGCTGTTCGTGGATTTCGCCCAGCAGTCCCGCATGGCGGGCCAGGGCGCCTACACGCTGCTCGACGGTCTCGCCTACTCCGCGTTGCGCATTCCGCAATTCGCGTTCGACGCGCTGCCCGCGGCCGCAATCATCGGGAGCTTCCTTGCACTGGGCAATTTTTCCGCGCACCAGGAACTGACGGTGGCGAGGGCCTCCGGTGTGTCGGTGCTCCGGCTCTCGGTTCCGGTGTGGGCTGCGGGAGCGCTTTTCTTTGTGCTGGCGGTGTTCCTCGGTGAGTCGCTGGCCCCACCGATGCACGCCCTGGGCAAGCGCATGCGGGCGGACGCCCTGAATCCGGCGCCGGCGCTGACCCAGGGAGCGAGCGTCTGGATGCGCGACGGCGACCTGATTCTGAACCTGCGCCCCGCGGGCGACGAAGAGGGCTACGCCAGCGCCTTTCTGTTCCGCCTGGCGCCGGAGGGCATTCGCAGTTTCGGCCGGGCGCGGGCCGCGAGAATCAACGAGGACGGCAAGCTGGAACTCGGCGGCTATGAAGAGACCGTAATCGGCGAGGACGGCGCGCAGGTTTCGTACAGCGATCTCCGGGTTACCGAGACCCGCCTGAGCCCGGATATCGTCGAACTGGTCGAGCTGCGCCCCGAACTGATGACAGTCGGCAGCCTGTTGCGCTACGCGCGTTACCTGGAAGCGAACCAGCTCAGCGGACAGCGATTCCGCCTGGAGATGCAATCGCGGCTTGCGACGATGGCGGCGGTGGCACTGATGTGTGTGCTTGCGTTACCGCTGGTGTTTACCAATCGAAGGACGCTGGGCGGCAGCGCCCGCGCTGCGCTGGGCCTGGGCATCGCGCTGATCTGGTTTCTGGCGAACCGTGGGGTGGCCGAAGCCGGTCAGCTCTATGGCCTGCAACCGTGGCTGGCGGGTTGGGCGCCCACCCTTGTGCTGGGTGTTGCCGTGATCCTGCTGCTTGTGCGCGCCGACCGCTTGCGCTGGCGCCGGGCTCCCGATTGATGGCTGCTGCAGGAAAATTCGCGGGCATGTCGCTCAACCGGGACGTTCGGCCGGTGAACGCGGCCGGACTGCTGCTGGGCGTGTGCTGCCTGGCGTTTTGCTTCGTCGGGCTGAACATGGTGCAGCCATGGTTGCTGGAGCATCATCTCAATCTGCCCGCCTCGGAAATGGGCGATGCAACCGGAACCCTGGGCGCGATCGGCCAGATCATCACGGTATTCCTCGCGGGAGCGACGGGCGCGCTGGCCGACCAGAAGGGACGGCGGCTGGTGCTGACGCTGGGTGTGGTGGTCATGGCGCTGGGCATTCTCGTTGCGCCGCTCGTGTCCACATTGTCCGGGCTGATCGTGTCCCGCACGATCTTCTCCATAGGACGCACGGCCGTGGCGGCGTGCTTCCTGATCGTGGTCGCCGACTACGTGCAGGAAAACAGCCGGGGCAAGTGGAACGCGTTTCAGGGCGTGACCTTCGGGGTCGGTTCGATAGTGGCCGCCGTTGTGATCGTGGGTATGCCGAAGTGGCTGCTCGAAAGAGGCTGGGACGTCATCGATGCGGGATACGCGACACACTTCCTGATGGTCGGCGCCGCGGGAGTATCGGCACTGGTCCTGGCGCTGATGCTGCGCGCGGATGGGCCTCGCGAGGGAGTCGATCATGAAGGCTTGTGGGCGCTCGTTCGTCAGGGCGTCGCACAGATCCGGCATCCCGGCGTTCGCCTAGCCTATCTTGCGGGCTTTGCGGCGGGGGCGAACATGGCCGTCATCGGCACGTATCTGAGCCTGTGGACTACGGGCCATGCGGTGGCTACCGGGGCGGGCTTCGCGCAGGGACTGGCTCTGGCCGGCGTGTTGATGGTGATTATCCAGCTGGTCTCGATGGCCGCCATGCCGGCGATCGGTATTCTCAACGATCGAGCCAGACCGCTTTTCGCGCTCCAGGTCAGTCTTGCTTTCGCAGTCGCGGGCTATGGTTCGACGTTTTTCGTGGCCGACCCGTCTTCGGTATCCGGCCAGCTGTCCGCCGGTCTGCTGTCGATTGGTCAATCCGCCGTAATCATTTCGTCGCAGGTGTTCGTTCAGGCGGAGGCGCCGCTCAAGGTGCGCGGCACGGTCATCGGCTTCTACACGGTTTGCAGCGGACTCGGAGCGGCCGTAATACTGAAGCTGAGCGGTTACATATACGATGCCTGGCTGCTGACCGGGCCATTCGTGCTGACGTCGGCCGTGAACGCCGCCGTGCTGGTATTCGCGATCCTGCCGGGAGTGTCGATGACCCGTCAGCGGACCCCGGCCGGTTAGGGTGTTTGGCGCTCCCTAGGGGAATCGAACCCCTGTTTCCAGATTGAGAGCCTGGCGTCCTGACCCCTAGACGAAGGGAGCGTTTCGTGCCTGATAAGGCGCGGTGCGATATTATAGGCAGCCGAATAAAGGCGTGCTTCACACGCGCGCCGTGCCATCCGTGGCTGGAGTTTCGACCTCGATCAAGACAACGGCGCTGAAAATCAATTCGGGCGAACCGCGCATCGCCGCGCGGCAGCTTCCGTCCAATGTCGTCAGGGTGCTACGCGGCCTGCACCGGGCAGGCTATCGTGCCTGCGTGGTCGGCGGCGGGGTGCGCGACCTGCTGCTGGACCTCCGGCCCAAGGACTTCGACATCGTGACCGACGCCAGGCCGGAACAGGTGAAGAAGCTGTTCCGCAGGGTGCTGCTGATCGGGCGCCGGTTCCGGCTCGCGCACGTGATGTTCGGCCGCGAATTCATCGAGGTCGCCACGTTCCGCGGATCCGGCAACGAGGCCGCGGGTCCGGAGGGTTCGGTTGTCCGGGGATCCAACGGGCGCATCCTGCGGGACAATCGCTTCGGCAGTCTGGAAGAGGACGTGCTGAGGCGCGATTTCACGATCAACGCGCTGTACTGGGACTTTGCCGACAAGCGCATTATTGATCACGTTGGCGGGCTCAAGGACATCGCCAGGCGCCGCCTGCGCCTGATCGGGGAACCGCGTTTGCGCTACGAGGAGGACCCGGTGCGAATGCTGCGTGCGGCGCGCTTCGCGGCCAAACTCGGCTGCGAGCTCGACAGGCGTTGCGCCAAGCCGATTCCGGCATTGGCCCGGCTGCTGCGGTCGGAGCCGCCCGCCCGCCTCCTGGAAGAGGTGCGCAAGCTGTTCCTTGGCGGTCACGCCGTTTCCAGTTTCGATGAACTGCGCCGCTTCGGCCTGCTCGATGAACTGTTCCCGTTCCTGGGCCCGTGGATGGATGACGAGCCGCGCGCCGAAGGATTCGTTCGCGATGCGCTTGCGGCCACCGACAAGAGGCTCAGCGAGGGTTCGCATGCCAGCCTGATGTTCCTGTTGTGCGTGTTCTACTGGGGGCCGATTTCCCGGGTCGTGGCGCCCGGCGGCAGTGGCATACCCCGCTATACGCAGATTACCGATGCCTTTCGGCGGATGGTTCGGGACGGAAAATACGGACTGCGCCCCACGAAAAAGATGATGGCGGACATGGAGCACGTCCTGGGGCGGCAGGCCCTTTTGCAGGCCAGGCCGCGCCGGCGCGTGAACCAGACATTGCAGCATCCCCTGTTTCGCCCGGCCTATCGCCTGTTGTGCCTGCGCCGGCGCCTGGGCGAGATCGACGAACAGTGTGTTCTCTACTGGCGGAAGAAGGCGGGGTCGGCGCCTTCCCGTTCCTGGTCGAAGCGCCGTCGCCGCGGACCGGGCCGCGCCGGAGGCCGGAGCGCCAACGGAAATGAAAAAAAGGTCCGGTAGCGGCCGCTACATCGCCGTCGAAGGCTGCATCGGCGCCGGCAAGTCCACTGTGGCGCACTTGCTGGCGGACCGGATGAACGGAGAACTGATCGTTGAGGCGCCGCACGGCAACCCCTTCCTGGAGCGTTTCTATAACGGGATCACCCAGGCCGCGCTTCCGTCGCAACTGTATTTCCTGCTGCACCGCACGCAGCTCGCCGAGCGCATCAAGAAGGACGACCTCTTTCCCACGACCCGCATCAGCGATTTTCTGCTGGAGCGCGACCGAGTCTATGCCGAGTGCACGCTGGCGTCGGACGAATTGCAGGTCTACGACATGGTGCGCGAAGCCGTAGCGATCGACCCGCCGGTACCGGACCTGGTGCTTTTCCTGCAGACCTCGGTTCGGACCCTGCTGAAGCGGATCGCCAACCGCGGCATTCCGATGGAACGGCGCATAACGGCCGAGTACCTGGAACGGCTCAACGAGGCGATGGCGCGATTTATACTGGACTACGACGAGGCGCCGGTCCTGATAGTGAACACCGAAGCCATTGACCTGGTGAACAACGATGCGCACATCGAACTGCTGCTCAACGAAATGCAACAGGCCCGGTCCGGCCGCACCTACTTCGATCCCAGCGGCCTGGTCGTCTGATCATCAAGCGGCGTGACACGACACTAGGAATCGCCCGTGTACGTCCAGTTGAAACAGCGCGACATGCGCAGACCGCCGGTGAACGTGAGCACGCTGGCGCGGATGAAAAAAGAGCGCGAGCCGATCGCCTGCCTTACAGCCTACGACGCCAGCTTTGCACATCTGGTGGACCGGTCCGGCGTGGACCTGGTGCTGGTGGGCGACTCCCTGGGCATGGTCATTCAGGGACACGACACGACCGTTCCGGTAACGGTCGAGGACATCATCTACCACAGCAGGCACGTGGCCCGGGCGCTCACCCACGCCTTTCTCGTGGCCGACATGCCGTTCATGAGCTACAGCGAACCGGAACAGGCGCTGGACAACGCCGTGCGGCTGATGCAGGAAGGCGCCGCGATGATGGTAAAGCTGGAAGGCGGCGAGGGCCAGCGCAGGATCGTGGAGCACCTGGCCCGGCACGACATCCCCGTTTGTGCGCATATCGGACTTCGCCCGCAGTCGGTCCACAAGATCGGCGGGTTCAAGGTGCACGGACGCGATCCGTCGCAGGCGGAGCGAATGGTGACCAACGCGCTACGGCTGGAGGAGGCGGGGGCCGACGTGGTCCTGCTCGAATGCGTTCCCAACGAATTGGGCAGGGCGATCGCGGAGCAGTGCCGTGTGCCCGTTATCGGGATCGGTGCGGGACCCAACGTCGACGGACAGATCCTCGTCTTGTATGACATGCTCGGCATCACGCAGGGACCGGTGCCGAAGTTCGTGCGCAATTTCATCACCGCGGCGGACGATCCGCTGGCCGCCTGCGAGGCCTACGTCCAGGCCGTCAAGACAGGCGAATACCCCGCTCCCGAGCACTGCTTTTCCTGAACCGGCGGCTGCCCCGTGCAGATAGTTACGACCAAGGCGGAAGTGCGCGCGCAGGTGCGCCGCTGGCGCGCCGCCGGCGAGAAGGTCACGCTGGTGCCCACGATGGGTGCGCTGCACAAGGCGCACATGGACCTGGCGCGCCTGGCCGGCGCCGGCGGCCGGGTAATCGTGAGCATTTTCGTCAATCCCACGCAGTTCGCGCCCGGAGAGGACTTCGAGCGCTATCCCCGCGATCTGGATGCCGATGCGGACCTGCTTCACGAGGCGGGAGTGGACCTGCTTTTCGCTCCCGGGCAGGAGGAAGTCTATCCCCGCGGGCTGGACGACCCGACCCGCGTGGAAGTGCCCGGTTTGTCGGCCGAGCTGTGCGGCGCGCACCGACCGACGCATTTTGCCGGCGTGACCTCGGTCGTGGCGCGCCTGCTGCTGCTGACCCTTCCCGACGCCGTGGTATTCGGACGCAAGGACTATCAGCAGTTGGTGATCCTGCGCCGCATGACGGAGGACCTGCATATTCCCGTCGAGGTGATCGAGGGTCCGATCACGCGCGAGAAGGACGGACTGGCCATGAGTTCGCGGAACCGCTACCTGACGGAAGCGGAACGGCGGACCGCTCCGGTCCTGCATGCCGAATTGCGGCGGTGCGCTGCGCGCATCGAGGCGGGAGAGCGCGGCTTTCCCGGGCTGGAGGAGGACGCGGCGGCCCGGCTCGCGGAAGCCGGCTTTGCGCCGGACTACGTAGCCGTGCGGCGAGCCGGCGATCTGGGGCCGCCGGCGGCTTCCGCCACGGGAGAGTGGGTCGTGCTCGCCGCCGCCTGGCTGGGTTCCGCCCGCCTCATCGACAACGTCGTCTGCGGCGCGGGTTCCTGATCGCCCGCCTGCCGCTCGAGCGCCCAGCGCACGTGTTCGCGAACGAGTTCGCTGGAGTGCGACAACCGGTTACGCAGCGACTCGATCACCTCGCCTGACCGGGCGGCGTTGCCAAGGGCGATAGCCAGGTTACGCAGCCAGCCCGTATAGCCGGCGCGGCGCAGGGCGCTTCCCCGGGTGCGTTCGCGCCATTGCTCCTCGCCCCACCCGAACAGGCGCGTCAGCCGGGCGTTGTCCAGGCCGCCGCGCGGGGCGAAGGCGGCTTCCTCGCTGGGCCGCGCATGGCGGTTCCAGGGGCAGACCAGCTGGCAATCGTCGCAGCCGAACACGCGGTTGCCGATCAGCGGCCGCAGTTCCAGGGGAATGGATCCCCGATGCTCGATGGTCAGATACGAAATGCAGCGGCGGGCGTCGAGTTGATAAGGCGCCACGATCGCCTCGGTGGGACAGATGTCCAGGCATGCCCGGCAACTGCCGCAATGGTCCGTCACGGGGTGGTCGACCGGCAGCGGGAGGTCGGTGTAGATCTCGCCGAGGAAGAACCACGAGCCTTCATGGCGGTCGATCAGGTTGGTGTGCTTGCCCATCCAGCCCAGTCCGGCCTGCGCGGCCAGGGGCTTCTCCATGACCGGGGCGCTGTCCACGAACACCCTGTAACCCATGGGTCCGGCCCTTGACGCGATGCGTTCGGCCAGCTTCCGGAGACGCCTGCGCATCAGGCGGTGGTAGTCACTGCCCAGCGCGTAACGCGAAATGTAGGCCCTGTCCGGGTCGGCCAGCACCGCGAGGGCAGGGGCGGCGTCCCGTGACCAGTAATGCATGCGGAAACAGAGCACCCTCAGCGTTCCGGGAAGCAGGCGGGCCGGCCGGGTTCTCTTGCGTCCGTGCCGCGCCATCCATCCCATCGTTCCGTGCCGCCCCAGCTCCAGCCAGCGCTCCAGGCGCTCCTCGGCCCGGGCAAGGTCAATTCCCGCCACTCCGGCCTGTTCGAAGCCGAATTCCCGCGCCAGCGCCGGCAGTTCGGCGGCGATACGCGAGTGTTCCGTGGCAGCTTGCATGGGCCGAAAGAGTATAGGTCGGGATGTATTTCGGGCAATATTCGTGCTTATGAGTCATCGGACCGCATACTGCGCCGACGCTGTGCGCGCGCTGGAAGGCGCGCTCATGGCAAGCGAGGGCATCGACAGCAACGCTCTGATGGAGCGTGCCGGCGCGGCCGCCTACGCGCGCGCCCGGCGTGCGTTCCCCGGGGCCCGCCGATGGATCGTTCTGGCCGGCGCCGGCAACAACGCGGGCGACGGCTTCGTAATGGCCCGCCTGGCGAAGCAGGAGGGCCTCGGCGTCAAGATCATGCTGCTGTCTCCCGAAAATCGCCCCCGGGGCGACGCGGCCACGCAGTTTGAGGCGGCGCGGCAATCCGCAGTGCCGGCGGGCCCGCTGGCGCACGCGGAGCTGGGTGGAGGCGACCTGATCGTGGACGCCATGCTCGGGATCGGGCTGGACCGGCCGCTGGGCGGGCTTTATCTCGAAGCGGCGCAGGCGGCCAACGAAGGCAGTGCGCCGGTCGTGGCCGTCGACATTCCCACCGGCATTCACGCCGACACCGGGGCCCTGTTGGGGGCGGCGGTCCGCTCGGCGCTGACGGTGACCTTCGTGGCCGACAAGTGCGGGTTGTTTCTGGGTGACGCGCCGGATTACGTCGGGCGGCGGGTGCTGGAGCCGCTCGGACGGATCGCGCCGGGCAGGGTGGCTGAAATCGAGACCGCGTTTAACGGCACGCCGATGCTGCGCGTTTTCACTGCGGCGACGCTGCGCGCGATGCTCCCGGCCCGACGGCGCGCCGACCACAAGGGCCGCTTCGGGCATGTCCTGGTAGTGGCCGGGGGGCCGGGAATGGGCGGCGCCGCAAGGCTGGCCGGTGAGGGCGCCTTGCGTGCCGGTGCTGGACTCGTATCGGTGGCCACGCACCCGGAACATTCGGCCGCGCTGCTGTCCGGACAGCCGGAACTCATGGTGCGCGGCGTACGCAACGCGGAAGATCTCGCGCCCTTGATTGAACGGGCCACGGTGCTGGCGGTCGGCTGCGGTCTCGGCCAGGATGCCTGGGCTCGCGAAGTGTTCGCAGCGGCTCTAGGAAGCAATTTGCCCCGCGTAGTGGATGCGGACGGGCTGGCGCAGGTCACGCCGGATCGCGCGGATGCTGCACCGTTAATTTTGACGCCGCACCCCGGAGAAGCCGGGCGATTGTTGGAGCGCTCCAGTGCCCAGGTGCAGGCGGATCGTCTGGACACCGTCACGGCCTTGCGGAAGCGCTATGGCGGCGCGGCGCTGCTCAAGGGCGCGCACACGCTGGTTTCGGGAAGCGAAAAAGCGCCCTGGGTGATCGACGCCGGCAATCCCGGCATGGCGACGGCGGGGATGGGCGACGTGCTCACCGGTCTGATGGCGGGCCTGTGGGCGCAGTTCCCCGAGGCCGAACCGGAAGACCTGGCCGCCCTGGCCGCTTTCGTGCATGCAGGGGCCGGCGATCGCGTTGCGGAGGCCGGTCAGCGCGGGATGATCGCCGGAGACGTGCTGGACGCCCTGCGTGCCGGACTGAATCCCTGATTCGGCTCCGCGAGGATCATTCCGGCGCCGAGTAGAACTGGATAATGGCGCCGCTCGCTCGGAGAACGGACCGGCATGGGCCCAGCGGACTCTTATTTGATTTGGGCAACTTGACATCTATATGGAAGAAAATTAGACTCAGGTATTCCAGATTTCTGGAATAAGCGGCATGATTGAGCGTGACGGCCATGTCAGGGCATTACGGCGGCTGTTTTCCAACAACTCCGTCATTGTCCTTCTGGGCCCGCGGGGAGCAGGCAAGACGACCCTGTCACGCGAATTTGCGCAGCGCTCGCGCTCGAATTCCTATCTCTTCGACCTGGGCTCGGCGGCGGACCGCGCCAGGCTTGAAGATCCTGAACTGGCTTTGTCCAACCTGCAGGGCCTGGTCGTGCTGGACGAAGTCCACCGCGCCCCGCACATTATCGATGTCGTGCGCCGTTTGCTTGTGAGAACCTGGAACCCGGCGCGATTCCTCATTCTGAGCAGCATCGTTCCGGATAAGCTGCGGCAGCAGTTCGAATCGCTCTCCGAATACAGCGCCAACTACGAACTTCCCGGTCTTCAGTCCGCCGAAATTCCGGTGCCCCAGGCCAATGTGCTGTGGCTGAGGGGAGGTCTGCCGGCATCGTACAGCGCCGGCAGCGACAGCGAGAGCTTCGAATGGCGGGAACGTTACGTTCGCGACTTCCTGGAGCGCGACATCCATCGCCTCACGGCCAATGCTCCGACCGCCCGAATCGAAAGGTTCCTGATCATGCTCGCGCACTGCCATGCGCAGGTGTGGAACGGGTCGGAACTGGCGCGCTCGCTGGGTGTCTCGCATCACACCGCCCGCCGCTATCTGAATATTCTTCAATCCGCCTTTATCGTGCGCACACTGAAGCCATGGCGCGCGGACCTGCCCAGACGCCAGGTCAAGTCGCCCAGGGTTTATTTTCAGGACACGGGGCTGCTGCACCATTGCCTGGGCATTTCGAGTCTGCGTGACCTGGAGCGGCATCCCAGGTCAGGCGCTTCCTGGGAAGGCTTCGTGCTGGAAAACCTGATCCGCGTCCTTGGCGGGGAGGACGTGCAGTTCTATTTCTGGGCGGCGCACACCGGGGCCAAAGTTGATCTCATCGCCAGGAGCGGCGGGCAGCTTCGCGGTTTCGAAATCCGTCGAACGTCCGATCCCCGAATTACGCGCTCGGTCAGGTCCGCGCTGGAAAACCTTTCGCTGACGCGGATGGATGTCGTTCACGCCGGGCCCGAGAGCTTTCCCCTGGGCAGGCGGACGCGCGCGATTTCGGCCGCCCGTCTGCACGAGGAACTATGAACCTTGACCGACGGCCTGCAAGATCGGGCGGCTGTCTTTTGCGCCCGTAGCGTCGACGGCCTCGAGGCGCTGGGACGGACACTCGGCGGGGCCCTGAAGGAGACAATCGCCGCCCGGCCATTCCTGCTCCTTGGCCTGGACGGGGAACTGGGAGCCGGGAAGACGACCCTTGCGGCGGCAACGCTGGCGGCGCTGGGAGTCCGGTCACGGGTGACGAGTCCCACCTACGGGTTGGTGCATGCGCATAGTTTCGGCCTCGGCGGAACGGGGCGGACGGTGGAAGTGCTGCACGTGGACCTGTACCGCCTTCGGCGTGCGGCCGAACTGGATGAATTAGGACTTGAGGACGGTGTTCAGTCCACGCCGGCCGCGGCCGGTCAGGTCTTGCTGGTGGAGTGGTTCGAGAACGCCCGGGGGCGCCTGGGGCGACCCGACCTCGCATTCCGCCTGATGCATGCGAAACGCGGCAGGCTCGTGAATCTGCGTGCCCACTCGGAACCGGGCGGTCGGATCCTGCGGTTTCTTCGAGGGGCGATTCACCACGATCTGCAATTGCTCTCTTAGTATGACGTTTCTTAAGTAGTGGGAATAGCCTACTAATATTCTTGAAATTTTCCTTGACAAGCGGTGCCTCGGAGCTATACTCGCCAACGAGGAAACCCGACTATGCAGCAGGCATGAACGCCCACCGCCTCCTCGTTGCGCTCGTTGCCGGGCTTATGGCCGGCGCCCTGCACGCCGCGCCCGCGCGCATTGAGGGCATTCGCGTGGTCGAATACGACTCGAAGACGCGGGTGGTCCTTGAACTGGATCAGGCGCGCGGCCACAAGCTAGAGGTGCTGGACAACCAGCCGCGGGTAGTCGTGGATCTCTATTCCGCGCGGATCGACGCCGCTCTTCCGCAGCGGAGCACGGGGATCGTGCGCCGGATGCGTCACGGCCGTCACCCGGGCGACATGCTGCGCCTGGTGTTCGACCTGCAGACCGCCGCAACCGCCACCAGCTTCGGCGTGGCCGCGGACAAGGACGGACGCGGTCATCGTATCGTGGTCGATATCTATCCCGGGGGCATCGGGCAGGAAGCCGTCGCGGAGGAGATCGCGGCGCCCGCGAACCGCGACGTGCTCATCGCCGTCGATGCCGGGCACGGCGGCCGGGACCCGGGCGCCATCGGCAGGGGAGGATTGCAGGAAAAAACCGTGGTCCTAGCCATCGCCCGCCGCCTCGCGCGGCAGATAGACAGGGAACCCGGAATGTCGTCCATGATGACGCGAGACGGCGATTACTACATCAAGCTCCGCGAGCGATATACGCGTGCGCAACAGCGCAACGCCGACCTGTTCGTGTCGGTGCACGCGGATGCCGTGAGAAATCGGCGGGTCCGCGGTTCCAGTGTTTACGTGCTTTCGGAAAAAGGTTCGTCCGATGAGGCCCGCCGGCTTGCCCGGCGCGAGAATGCGTCGGACATGGTTGGCGGCATCGAGATGGACGGTTTGCCGCCCACCGTTGCGACCATGATCATCGACCTGTCGCAGAACGCTTCCATCGGCGCCAGCATGGAAGTGGGCAACGACGTACTGCAGCGCCTGCACGGCGTCGGGCGCGTGCGCAAGTCGAGATTGCAATCGGCGCCGTTTGCGGTGCTCAAGGCTCATGACGTGCCTTCGATCCTGGTGGAGACCGCCTACATTTCGAATCCCCAGGACGAACGACTGCTCAACACCGGCAGCTACCAGGAAAAGCTGGCCCAGGCCATTCTGGCGGGAATCCGCACGTATTTCTACCGGAACCCGCCGCGCGGCACGCTGATCGCGCAGCGGGTCGAGGCCGGCGAAATACCCGACCAGGAATATGTTGCCATCCGCGGTGACACCCTGAGCGGAATTGCCCAGCGCTTCAATGTGCCCCTCGCGGTATTGATCCGCACCAACAATCTGCCAAACGACCGCCTGCGCGTCGGCCAGGTATTAAGAATCCCCACCAGTTAAAGCGCGGTGTTGCACCTTTCCCGGCAGGAGCGTCGCGAAGTGGCTCCAGAGGGAAAGGTGCAACACCGCGCGTAGGGTTCGCGCAAGTTAGAGCTGCACTACGCCGACGGTGCAGCCTACGGCGAAGATTGGGATCGGCTCGTAGAACAGTACTTCCCGGGGGCTTCCGGCGGTGGCGCCCGCCACGCAGACGAAGGTGCGTATCTCGAATCCTCCCTGGCCCGCGTCCCGGTACGTTTCCGAATCGCTGTAGCTGGTCATCCCTGAGTAGTCGTCGCGTACCCAGCGGTCGAGAAATTCCCGGTCCCAGGCCTCGTTGATCTTGCCGGAGTCGGGTGTGCAGGGCCAGTGCGAAAGACCGCCGGTTCCGATCAATGCGATTCGTTCGGGCTGCTCGTCGCAAGCGCGGCGAAGGCTCTCGCCGAATTGCCAGGCGCGCTTCAGCGGCGTTAGCGGCGGACCCTGGCAGTTGATGTTGGCGGGGATGACGGGCAGGTCGTAACGGGGCGTCAGGAAGTTCAGCGGCACCATCACTCCGTGATCGAATTTCCATTCCTGGGCGTAACTGACGTCCACATCTTCCAGAACCACACCGATGAGGCGCTGGGCGAGATCGGCAGCGCCGGGAATGCCGGTCTTGCGGATGCCCAGCCATTCCTCGTCCTCGACCGGGCCCTCGTAGTCGTCCGCCATCCCCAGGCAGTAGGCCGGCATGTTGTTCATGAAGAAATTGGCGAAATGCTCCGCCGCAACCACGATCAGCGCGTCGGGGCGGGCCGCTTCCAGACGCCGGCGCATGGCGTGCATTTCGGCATAGAACCCCTCGCGCTTTGCCTTGTCGGCGCGCTCGTAACGTCCGGTGATTCCGGGAGCATGGCTGCAAACGCCGGCGAATACGAGGCTCATGTTTCAGTCATCGCATACAGGCCCGACCGAACCGGTCCGTGCCGCTCAATGCCGTCGCGCATGGCCTGAAGGTATTCGTCCCACTCGTACCCGCGCAGGGCGGCGTAATGCATCAGCAGTTGGCCGTTCACGCCCATGACATAAAGCAACCCGATGTCGGGTTCGCGCAGTGCTTTCTTTTCCTCGTCGTCCAGGGGATAGTCCGCGAGCAGTTCCTCAAAATCCATCTCGTAACGCTGCCGGACATGCTCGTCGCGATTCAGTTGGTAGATCAGCTTCTGAAGGTAGTAAAGACTCATGGGGTTTCGCGGTTGCGGGAGCGCCGATTCAGGTTCCCGAATCGATATTGCATCCGCGTTGTTGCGCCGTCAATGAAAGACGGCATTCGTGTGCTTGCGATTGCACTATTTTGGGGTATAGTGGGAGTCTGTGGGAGATTGTGGGTTAAGCGGATAGGCAATGTATCAAGGCCCGGCCAATGTCACCCTGGATACCAAGGGCAGGTTCGGCGTCCCCGCGCGCTACCGGCAGGGTGTCGCCGAGGCCAGTGGCGGGCGCGTGGTTTGCACCGTTCATCCGAACCGCTGTGTGCTCATCTACGTGCCGGACGATTTTGCCAAAGTCAGGGACGAAGTGATCCGGCAAACGGGGAACCGGGACCTGGAAAGGCTGATATTGGGCTATGCCACCGACGTCTCCCTGGATGCGGCCGGGCGATTGCGCGTGCCTCCGGTACTCAGGGAGCACTGCGACCTTCAGCGCCAGGCCACGCTGCTGGCTCTGGGCCGCAGCTTTGAGTTGTGGGATGCGGCACGTTGGCGCGAAAGGGCGCTGGAAGTCGGCACAAGCGAGTCCGTGGACGCAGCCCTGAGCGCAGTACAACTTTGAATGCAAACGGAGCGGTCGAGCATGAACCCGCGCTGCTGGAGGAAACGCTTCACGGCCTGGCGCTCGATCCCAACGGCCGATATGTGGACGCGACCTACGGGCGCGGCGGGCACAGCCGGGGGGTTCTTGCGGGTCTTGGTGCGCGCGGACGACTGCATGCCATGGACTGCGACCCGCAAGCGGTGCAGTCGGCCCGGGAGCTCGAGGAGCGGGATCCGAGGTTTTCGATCGAACACGGCAATTTCCGCCGCCTGGCCCGATCGCTCGAACGCAAGGGCTGGCTGGGCAGGGTCCACGGAGTCCTTTTCGATCTCGGAGTTTCGCTGCCCCAACTCACCGATCCGGATCGAGGCTTCAGCCTGCGCTCGGACGGTCCACTGGACATGCGCATGAATCCCACCGAGGGCCAAAGCGCCGCCGACTGGCTGAACCGCGCGCCGAAAAACGAAATCGCCCGCGTGATACGAAGCTGCGGCGAAGAGCCCCACGCGCGCAGGATCGCCGACGCAATCTGCCGCAACCGTCCGGTATCCAGTTGCTCCGGCCTGGCGCGGCTGGTGGCTTCCGTAACGCGGAGCCCCAAACCCGGAATTCATCCGGCCACCCGAACGTTCATGGCGCTGCGCATTTTCGTCAACGCCGAACTTGAGTCCCTTGAAGACGCATTGCCGCAGGCGGTACGGAGCCTGCGCCCGCACGGGCGCCTCTGCGTGATCGCCTTTCACTCCCTGGAGGACCGCATCGTGAAGCGATTCATGCGCAATGCTTCGCGCTTGCCTCCTCCGCTTGCCCGGCTGCCGTCCGTCCCCTCGGCAGCCGGGCCTTTACTCAAGGTCGTGGGCAGGATGCAGCGTTGCGGCGCCGCCGAAAGCCGACGCAATCCGCGAGCCCGAAGCGCCCGCCTGCGCATTGCCGAACGATTGGCGGCCTGAAGCAAGAAATGAATCCCGGGCGCTTTTCGTCATTGCTTCTGCTCGGCCTTGCATCCGCAACGCTGGCAAGCGGCATTCTCCTCTCCTTCGCGCGCCATGAACACAGGGTGCAGTTTCGGGCCATGCAGGACCTGATCAGCGAGCGTGACCAACTGGAAGTGGAATGGGGCGCCTTGCAACTGGAGCGCGCGACCTGGGCCGGATACCGCCGCATAGACCGCGAGGCGAGCGAACGCCTGGCGATGCGGCGGCCCGACCAGCGCGACATCGTGTTCCTGCGCGTGGGGCCGGCGGGTTCCCTTTTGCCCGGCCCGGGCGCCGAGAGCAGGTAAACCGTGAGCAGGCGCGTACAGGCCATGCCGCGCGGGTTTCGGATCCGCATCGCCGTCTGCACGGCAGCCCTTGCGGTCTGCGCCCTGATCCTGGCGGGACGCGCCGTTCAGCTGCACCTGCTGGAAAACGAATTCCTGGAGTCGCGGGCCGATGCGCAACAGGTTCGCGAGGCAAAGATCGTCGCCCGGCGCGGACGCATCCTGGATCGCAACGGCCAACCATTGGCGGTCAGCGCCCCTGTGGACAGCTTCTGGGTTCATCCCGGCAGCCTGGAAAAGTTGCAGCCCTACCTGCCGCGGCTGGCGCAAACCTTCGACACCAGCGCCGAGCAACTTGAGGAAAGAGTCGAGCGCGCCCGGGGCCGTGAATTCGTCTGGCTCAAGCGAGGTCTGCCTCCCGGCCGCTCCCGCGCCGTTGTTGATCTCAATGTGCCGGGACTGCAGGTGCGCCGGGAGTACCGCCGCTACTACCCGGCTGGAGAAATCGCCGGCCACCTGGTGGGATTTGCCGGCATCGACGAGAACGGTCAGGAAGGCCTTGAACTGGCGTTCGATTCCTGGCTCAAGGGACGTGACGGACGCAAGCAGGTCATCCGCGATCGGCTCGGCCGCCATGTGCGCGACATCGCCGGTATAAGCCCGCTGGAGCGGGGGAGCGACCTTCGCCTGGGGCTGGACCTCAGAATCCAGTATCTCGCCCATGCCGAACTGAAGGACGCGGTCGAGCGCCATGGCGCACGTTCGGGCTCGGTGGTATTGCTGGACACGCTCAGCGGCGAGGTGCTGGCCATGGTCAGCCAGCCGTCCTTCAATCCCAATGACCGGCGTGGGCTTCAGCCCGCCAATTACCGCAACCGTGCGGCCCTGGACCTGTTCGAGCCGGGGTCCACCATAAAGCCCCTGGTCGTGGCGGCCGCCCTGGAAAGCGGCGCCTGGGCGCTTGACGAGCCAATCGACACGGGACCCGGCTACGTCAAGGTGGGCCCCAAGGTCATCAAGGATCGCAACCCGCTGGGAGTGATCGATATGGCCACCTTGTTGCGCCGTTCCAGCCAGGTAGGCGCGACCACCGTGGCGATGAAGCTTGCGCCGCATCGATTCTGGGAAACGCTGACCGGAGTCGGCTTCGGCCGCGCCACGGAAAGCGGTTTCCCTGGCGAGGCCGACGGATCGCTCTACGACTACAAGCACTGGAAGCCGGTGGACCAGGCGGTAATGGCGTACGGCTACGGGCTTGCCGTTACGGCCCTGCAACTGGCCCGCGCGTACGCGGTGTTCGCAACCGGCGGAAGGGCCATTCCGGTGAGCCTGGTATGGACCGACGAGCGCCCGGGCGGAGTGCGCGTGCTGTCGGCGCACACCGCGGCGATCATGTCGGAACTGCTGGAACAGCCGCTTGGCCCGGGCGGCACCGCAGCCGCAGCGCGGGTACCGGGCTACCGGGTGGCGGGCAAGACGGGAACGGTCGAAAAACTTGGCCCTGAAGGATACGACTCCGAGCGGCACACGGCCCTGTTCGTCGGATTTGCCCCGGCATCCAGGCCGCGGGTGGTGGCGGTGGTCGTGATCGACGATCCCGCCGTTAACGGTTATTTCGGCGGCCAGGTGGCCGCCCCGGTTTTTTCGCGCGTGGCAGCAGGCGCCTTGAGGCTGATCGGCGCGCCTATGGATGGCGTTCCGGAGGCGTCCGGAACCATGGTGGCGGCCCGATGAGCGACGGCGGCGCCCTTGGCGGCACGGCGGACTTGAGCCGGCTCTTCGCCGCCGTCGGCGCGGAGGCTCCGGCGATGCGCGTTCGGGGTCTGGCCATGCACAGCGACCGGGTCGTTCCCCGGGGGCTGTTCCTGGCCTGCGCCGGAGCGCGCCATGGCCTTGAGTTTTTGCCCCAGGCGCTGAGGCGCGGCGCGGTTGCCGTCGCCTGGGAGCCCGCCGACGGCGTGTCCGAACCCGCGCTGCCGGACGGTGTCGCCGGATTTTCCGTGCCGTCCTTGCGCCGCAAGGTGGGACTGATTGCCGACGCCTACTACCGCGAACCGTCCGCGAGCCTTGCCGTCACCTGCATAACCGGCACCAACGGCAAGACGACCGTGGCCTGGCTGGCCGCGCACGCAATGAATTTTTTAGGCCGACCCGCGGCCGCCATGGGCACTCTGGGTTGGGGTCCTCCTCCCAAGCTGTGGCCTTCCGCGATGACCACACCCGACCCGGATGAATTGCACCGGCGGCTGCGGGTCCTGGCCGACAACGGCGTAGAGCACGTGTTTCTGGAGGTGTCGTCCCAGGCGCTGGACCAGGACCGCATCAGCGGCTTGCGCATCGAGCTTGCGGCCTTTACCAAACTGGGACGGGACCATCTCGACTACCACGGCGATTCGGTCGCCTACGGCGGCGCCAAGCGGCGGCTGTTCGTCGAGCATCGCCCGGAAGCGGCGGTGATCAACGTCGACGATCCCTTCGGGTCCGACCTTGCGGAGAATTTTTCCGGCGCTGTCCTGCGCGTTGCCTGCGAAGGCGTCAATCCGGCCGAGCTGTCGCTGCGGCGGGTGCGCCCCAACGCCGATGGCCTGCGCCTGGAACTTGCCGAGGGCGCGACCCGATTCAGGGTCGCCAGCCGGCTTTACGGCTGCTTCAATGGCGCCAACCTGGCCCTTGCCTGCGGACTGCTGCGGGCCCTGGGCATCGATAAAGGGGATGCCGCAAAGGCCCTGTCGAACTGTCCCGCGCCGCCGGGACGCATGCAGCATTTTGGAGGCGGCGCGCTGCCGGACGCTTTCGTGGATTACGCCCACACGCCGGACGCGCTGGGAGCGGTCCTCGGCGAGCTGCGGGCCCGCAAGCCCCACCGCCTCTGGTGCGTGATGGGATGCGGCGGCGAGCGCGATGCGGGCAAGCGGGCGGAAATGGGGCGTGTCGCCGGCGCCCTGGCCAACGAGTTGTTCATCACCTCCGACAATCCGCGGGGCGAGAACCCGCGCGAGATTGCCGAGCAGATTCTGGCCGGCGCCTCCGGGCGGGCGGTGTTGGAGCTGGATCGGAGCAGGGCTATACGCGCGGCCCTTCACGCGGCCCGGCCGGGCGACATCGTGCTGGTTGCCGGCAAGGGGCACGAAGCCTTTCAGATCAGCGGCGGCAGGGTACTGCCGTTTTCGGATGCCTCGGTAGTCCGCGAGGCGCTGGCGAGTTATCCGGGGGCGGCCCGATGATCAGCGGCAGCCTGTCGGAATGGGCGACCGCCATGGACGGCGAATTGCTGGGCCCCGATGGCCACTTTGCGGGCGTCAGCACCGACAGCCGTTCGCAGGCGCGTGGCGCGCTTTTCTTCGCATTGCGCGGCGAGCGTTTCGACGGCGCGGACTTTCTTTCCGCCGCCGTTTCCGGCGGCGCCACCGGCGCTGTCCTGAGCCGGCCGCTTCCCGAGGACGTCCCGCAGATCATCGTCAGGGATACTCGCGGCGCCCTGGCCGACTGTGCGCGGACCTGGCGCGGGCGGTTCGACATACCCGTCATCGGAGTGACCGGGAGCAACGGCAAGACCACGGTCAAGGAACTGACCGCCTCGATTCTGCGCGCCGAGTGGGGCGGGCAGTCGGTGCTGGCCTCGCGCCGCAGTTTCAATAACGAAATCGGCCTGCCCCTGACGCTTCTGGATCTTTCCGGCACGCACAATGCCGCCGTGCTTGAATTCGGCGCCAGCCGGCCCGGCGATATCGCAAGCCTGTCGGAAATCGCGCGGCCGACGATCGGCGCGGTGCTGAACGCATCGCCCGCGCACCTTCAGGGGCTGGGCGACGTGGAAAACGTCGCCCGCGAGAAGGGAGTCCTGATGTCCTCCCTGGCGCCCGACGGAACGGGCGTGATTCCCGCCGGCACGCCGTTTTCCGATTACTGGCAGGGCCTGCTGGGCGAGCGGACCGTCCTGCGCTTCGGCGGCGACGGCGACTTCAGCGCCCGGAATGCAAAGGGAATCAACAGCGGGCTCGGCTTCGAACTTCATTGCCCGGCCGGCGTGGCCCCCGTCGAGACCGGACTGATCGGGGCCCACAATCTGCGCAACGCGCTGGCGGCCTGCGCGCTGGCCGCCGCTGCCGGCGCCGGCCTGGACGCAATGGCCGCCGGCCTGCGGGGGCGCGAAGGGGTTTCCGGCCGCCTGCAGGTGCATGAGCCGGGTGCGGGAGTGCGCCTGATAGACGACTCCTACAACGCCAATCCGGCTTCCATGTCGGCGGCCATCGGCGTGCTCGCGGGGCAGGAGGGCGAACGCTGGCTGGTGGCAGGCGATATGGCCGAACTGGGACAGGATTCGGCGCAATGGCATCGCCGCGTCGGCGAAGAGGCGGCGCGCGCCGGAGTCGAGCGGCTGTACTGCGCGGGCGAACACAGCCGGCAGGCAGCCGAGGCCTTCGGCGCCGGTGCGCGGTGGAGATCAGGCGTTGGCGATCTGTGCCGGCTGCTGACGGACGAACTACAGGCCGGTGTCACGATACTGGTGAAGGGATCGCGCTTCATGGGCATGGAGCGCGCCGTGGCCGCACTCCTGGAGGCGGCCGGAGACTTGAACGGGGAGATCGACGAGCATGGTTGAGTACCTGGCGCAGCAACTGACGGGCTGGTATTCCGGACTGAGCGTGTTCGGCTACATCACATTGCGCTCGGTCCTGGCGGCGCTCACCGGCCTGGTGCTGTCCCTCGTGCTGGGGCCCCTGGTGATACGCCGTCTCAGGCTCAGCAGCATGGCGCAGCCGGTACGCAACGACGGTCCGCGCTCGCATTTTTCGAAGATCGGTACCCCGACACTGGGCGGAGTGCCGATCCTTCTGGCGCTGCTGGTTTCGACGCTTTTGTGGGCAGATCTTGCCAACGCTTATGTGTGGGTCGTCATGGGGACCACGGTCTGCTTCGGCCTGATCGGCTTCGCGGACGACTACCGCAAGCTCGCCATGCGTACCTCCGCGGGCCTTCCGTCCTGGCTCAAATTCGTGCTGCAGTCGATTGCGGCAGTACTGGTCCTGGCGGTGTTGAGCCAGGTCGGCGAGCCGCGCGATTCGGTCCTGATTCCCTATTTCAAGGACCTGTACCTGCCGCTCGGCATTCTGTTTCCGGCATTTGCCTATATCGTAATCGTGGGCAGCAGCAACGCGGTCAATCTCACCGACGGACTGGACGGATTGGCGATCATGCCGATCGCGATCGCGGCCGCGGCTCTGGGGCTGTTTTCCTGGATCGCCGGCAACGCCATCTTTTCCGACTATCTCGGCGTTCCCTACGTGGCCGGGGCCGGAGAACTGATGGTCATCTGCGCCGCCATGGGGGGCGCGGGGCTGGGCTTTCTGTGGTTCAACAGTTACCCGGCCCAGGTCTTCATGGGCGACGTCGGGGCGCTGGCCCTCGGCGCCGCGCTCGGCACGGTCGCGGTAATCGTCCGCCAGGAACTGGCCTGGGCCATCATCGGCGGAATATTCGTCATGGAAGCCGTATCGGTGATGGTCCAGGTGGGCTCGTTCCGGCTCACCGGCAAGCGGGTCTTCCGCATGGCGCCCATGCATCATCATTTCGAACTCAAGGGCTGGCCGGAACCGAAGATCATTGTTCGGTTCTGGATCATTTCGGTCATCCTCGCGCTGGTGGCCGTGGCCAGCCTCAAGATCCGTTAGGGTCCGAGCGCCGATTCGTGGGCGAAACGCTAGTATTCGGCATGGGCGCCACGGGCGCTTCCTGCGCCCGCTACTTCGCGCGCACCGGCCGGCCGGCGGCTTTCTGCGATACGCGGGCCCGGCCGCCGGCGGAATCCGAGATAAGCGGGGCCATGCCGGAAGCGGCCCGCCACGCAAACGATGGTTTGCGCGAGTTGCCCGAGGAGGTGGACCGGCTGCTGCTGTCGCCCGGGGCGCCTCTCGACCACCGCCTGGTTCGCCAGGCGCGCGAGCGGGGAATGCCGGTCGTCAGCGATCTGGATGTCTTTGCCGGCGTCAATCGCGCCCGCCTCGCCGGAATCACGGGATCCAACGGCAAGAGCACCGTCGCCACCCTGCTGCTGAACATGCTGCGCGAGGCGGGACTGAAGGCGGGCGCCGGCGCCAACCTGGGAACGCCGGCCCTGGACCTGCTCACGGAGCGCCATGAAGTCTGCGTGCTCGAGCTGTCAAGCTTCCAACTCGAACGCTCCGCGCCGATCGCGCTGGAAGCCGCGGTGATCCTGAACATTACGCCGGACCACCTGGACGCGCACGCCAGCCTTGAAGAATACGCCGCGGCCAAGGCGCGCATCTATCTGTCCTGCAAGCACGCGGTCGCGCCCGCGGATGAACCTTCGGTGCAGGCGCTTGCGCCGCCGCCGCATACCTGTCCAAGGCTGGATTACGGCCTCGGCAGGCCCGCGGCAGCGCGGCTCGGGATCATTGGTCGCGGCCCGCAGGCCGAAATATGCCACGCGAAAACGCCCCTGATGCGGGTCGGCGACAGCGCCATGCAGCGCGGCTTCCAGTTGAGCAATCTCCTGGCCGCCCTGGCCGTGGGCAGGGTGTTGGGGGTGAATCCGGCGGCCATGCGTCGCGCCGCGGCCAACTACCAGGGCCTGCCGCACCGGATGCAGCCGCTGGGCGAGTGGGCGGGACTGCGCTGGATCAACGACTCCAAGGCCACCAACGCGGCTGCCGCGGCCGCCGCCGTGCGCACCGTTCCCGATCCCCTGGTGCTGATCGCGGGAGGCGCCGGCAAGGGATTGTCGTACGGAGCTTTGCGCGATGCGCTCAAGGGACGCGACGCCCGGGTGATCGCATTCGGCCAGGAGGCCGACCGCATCGTCCGGGCGGTCGGCGCGGATTGCACGGTCTCACGGAGCGATACACTGGACGAGGCGGTTACGGCTGCGCGGGAACTTGCGCGCCCCGGTTCAACCGTATTGCTGGCGCCGGCCTGCGCCAGCTTCGACATGTTCAGCAACTACCGGGAACGGGGCCGTGCATTCGAACGCGCGGTCAGGTCGATTCAATAGCGCCATGGGCAATACGGATTCGCGATCGCCGGAGGCCGTCAACTTTCGGATGGACGGATGGCTGCTGCTCTCCGCCGGAACCTTGCTGACGGCGGGCTTCATCGCCCTGGCCAGCGCCTCGCTGGAACTGGGCGAGCGCGATTACGGCAATGCGTTCTTCTTCCTGACGCGGCAGGCTGTGGCGGCGCTGATCGGCGTGTCCGGCGCCGTGCTTGCCTACCGGGTACCCTCCCGTGTCTGGGCGCGCCTGGGACTTCTGCCGATGCTCCTGGCGATTGCGCTGCTGGTCCTGGTGCTGGTGCCCGGCATGGGCCGCGAAGTTAACGGCAGTACCCGCTGGCTGACCCTGGGAACCCCGATTTCGGTGCAGGTCAGCGAGCCGGTTCGCCTGATGGTGCTGATGTTCGTGGCCGGTTACGCCCAACGACACGAAGCGGCTCTGCAACGGGGCATGGGCGCCCTCTTGAAGCCGGTCATCCTGGTCGCTATCGTGGCAGCGCTGCTTCTCGGGCAACCCGACTTCGGCTATGCGGCGCTGATCATGGCCATGACCGTGGGCGTTCTTTTTGTCGCGGGAGCACGCTTCCGCGATGTGAGTGCGCTGGCGCTCGCCTGCGGGGCCGCGTTCGCCGTGCTCGCCTGGACCGCGCCGTACCGGCTCGCCCGCGTGAACACCTTCCTGGACCCGTGGTCCGATCCGCTGCACAGCGGCTGGCAACTGACCCAGTCGCTGATGGCCATCGGCACCGGGCACCTGTCCGGGGCGGGGCTGGGAGCGGGCGTGCAAAAACTGTTCTATCTGCCCGAAGCCCACACCGATTTCATCTTCGCCGTGATCGCCGAGGAAGCCGGGCTGCTGGGAAGCCTGGCGCTGCTTGCGGTTTTCGCCCTGCTGGTGGCCCGGGTACTCGCCATAGCGCGGGCCTCCGCCCGGCGCAAGCGCATGTTTCAGGCCTATTTTGCGCTCGGCCTGGCCCTGTGCATCGGACTGCAGGTGCTGGTCAACCTGGGCGTGAACATGGGCGTGCTGCCCACCAAGGGCCTGGCGCTGCCTCTGGTCAGCTACGGCCGGTCCAATCTTGTTTTCACCCTGGTATCGCTGGGCATCCTCTTGCGCATCGACCGGGAAAACGCCGCGCTGGAGCCGGGCAGGCCGTCGAGGAGCCGTCGATGAACGCAGCGGGGCTTCCGCCAGGGGCTGCTGGTCCGGTGATGATCATGGCCGGCGGAACCGGCGGGCACGTCTTCCCGGCGCTGGCGGTTGCCCGGGCCCTGTGCGATCGCGGGGTGGGCGTGGTTTGGTTGGGCAGCCGCCGCGGACTCGAATCGCGCATCAAACCGCCGGCCGGCGTCGTGATGGAGTGGTTGACGATATCCGGCCTGCGCGGGCGCGGATTCCTGGTCTGGCTGCTGGCGCCCTTCACCGTGGGCCGTGCGGTGCTGCAGGCCTTGTTCATCTTCCGGCGCGTCAGGCCCGGCGTGGCGCTCGGCATGGGCGGCTTCGTTTCGGCCCCGGGCGGCCTGGCGGCCTGGCTTGCCCGCGTGCCGTTGCTGATTCATGAACAGAATACGGTGGCCGGTTACGCCAACCGCCTGCTGGCGCGTTTTGCCCGCCGCATCCTGTTGGCCTTTCCCGGAGCTTTGCCTGCCCGCAGGACCTGCATCGAGACCGGCAATCCGGTTCGCCGGGAATTGCTCCGCCTCGATCCGCCCAGGACCCGGTTCGCCGAACGCACCGGGCCGTTGCGCATCCTGGTTCTCGGCGGAAGCCAGGGAGCGCGGGTCCTGAATCGGAAAGTCCCCGAAGGTCTGGCGCGGCTGGAGGCCGAATGCACGGTGCTGCACCAGGCCGGCCGCTCGGACGCCCGCGAAGTCGAATCCGCCTACCGGCGCCTGGGAGTGAAGTCGAACGTGCGCGACTTCATCGTCGACATGGCGCAGGTATATGGCTGGGCGGATATCGCGGTATGCCGCGCCGGCGCCCTGACGCTGGCGGAACTCAGCGTGGTCGGACTGGGCGCCATCCTGGTGCCGTTCGCCCTGGCCGCCGACGATCACCAGACCCGGAATGCCCAGTTCCTGGTAGGCCGCGGCGCCGCTTCGCTGATCGCGGAGCGGGACCTGTCCGCCGACGCACTGGCGCAGGCCGTCGAAGAATTCGCCGCCAACCGCGCCAGCGCCCTGGCGCGCGCCTTGCGCGCCCATGAACTGGCTCGCCCGGACGCGACCGACGACGTCGTGAAAGCCTGTCTGAAGGCGAGGGCCGGGGCATGAGGAAACTGCTGACCGAGCGGGTGCGGTGCATCCATTTCGTGGGCATAGGCGGCGCCGGCATGAGCGGATTGGCCGAGGTGGTGGCCAACCTGGGATACGAGGTGCAGGGCTCGGACCGGTTCTCGGGCCGGGCCACGCGGCACCTGGAGAGCCTGGGAGTCAAGGTGTTTTACGGTCACCGCGCGTCCCAGGTGGGCAACGCGGACCTGGTCGTGCGTTCTTCCGCCATCCCGCCCGACAATGTCGAAATCAAGGCAGCCGCAGCGGCCCGATTGCCGGTGGTGGCGCGGGCAGACGTCCTCGCGGAGCTGATGCGCCGGCGCGACGGCATTGCGGTCTCCGGAACGCACGGCAAGACGACCACGGCCCACCTGATCGTGGAAATGCTGGATTGCGCGGGCGAGGATCCCACCTACGTGGTCGGCGGACAGGTGCGCAACGCCATGCGCAGCAAGCTTGGCGCGGGCTCCTGCCTGGTTGCCGAGGCCGATGAGAGCGATGCTTCCTTCCTGCACCTGCAGCCGGTCGTGGCGGTCGTCACCAACATCGATAACGACCACCTGGCCGCCTATGGCGGGAACCTGGAACGCCTCAGGCAGGCCTTCGTGGAATTCGCCCACAACCTGCCTTTCTATGGCCTGTTCCTGGCCTGCGCCGACGACCCAGGCGTGGCCGAGATCCTGCCGCGGGTTCAGCGTCGGATCCGCACGTACGGCTTTTCGCCGGAAGCGGATTACCGGGGCGTGAAGCTGCGCGGGGAGGGCCTCTGGTCGAGCATGGAAGTCGTGCTGCCCGGCGGGGAGCGCTCGGTGGTGACCGTCAATCTCCCCGGCCGGCACAACGCCCTGAACGCGCTGGCGGTCGTGGCCCTGGGCGACGAACTCGGAATCGACATGAAGTTCGTCCGCCAGGCGCTGGCGGAATGCCGTCCCTTGAGGCGCCGCTTTGAATTGCTGGGCGATGTCCCGATGGGCCACGGACAGGTGACCCTGGTGGACGATTACGCTCACCACCCCCGCGAGGTCGCGGCCACCCTGCAGGCGGCCAGGGAGGCCTGGCCCGCACGCCGCCTGGTGGCGGCCTTTCAACCGCATCGCTATACCCGCACGCGCGATTTGCTGGACGACCTCGCCGCGGTCCTGTCCGGCGCCGACCGGGTCCTGGTAACGGAAGTGTATGCAGCCGGAGAATCGCCCATTTCCGGCGCCGACGGCCGGGCGATCTGTCGCGCGATGCGCGCCCGGGGAAACGCCGAGCCGGTATTCGTACCCGACGTAAGGGGCCTGGCGGCAGCCCTTCGAAATATCGTGGCCGAT
This sequence comes from Gammaproteobacteria bacterium, assembly GCA_009838035.1. Classification (NCBI taxonomy): domain Bacteria; kingdom Pseudomonadati; phylum Pseudomonadota; class Gammaproteobacteria; species Gammaproteobacteria bacterium. The sequence goes on along the minus strand of VXSK01000023.1, from coordinate 8,413 downwards.
GGCGACGTGGTGCTTACCATGGGCGCCGGCGACATCGGCGCCGAGGCCGCCAGGCTGCCTGCGCGGCTGCGCGGGCCGACGATCGCCGTGCGGAAGGGCCGCCGGGAAGGAGCCCGATGAGCGCCGCGCCCGCCCGTTCTCAAGGCCCGGACTTTCAGGCCCTGCGCGGTCGCCTGTCTCATGACGAACCCATGGCGCGGCACACCCACTGGCGGGTCGGCGGTCCCGCCCGGCTGTTTTTCGTGCCCGCGGACCGGTCGGACCTGGCGGAATTTCTGCGCGCCCTGGATCCGACGCTGCCGGTCCATTTTGTCGGCATGGGCAGCAATCTCCTGGTGCGCGATGCGGGAATCCAGGGGGCCGTAGTGTCCCTGGGGCGGGCATTTCGAGACCTGCGACGATCAGGTTCGAGCGTCGAGGCCGGCGCGGGTCTGCCTTGCACGGCGCTGGCGAAGGCCTGCTCGTCATGGGGCCTGGGTCCGGCCGATTTCTTTGCCGGAATACCGGGCACGGTGGGTGGCGCACTGGCGATGAACGCCGGCGCCTTCGGCGGAGAAACCTGGGACAGCGTGCGGTCGGTGGAAACGCTGGATCGCGGCGGCAATGAACACAGCCGCCCGCGCGGGCAGTATCGTCCCGGATACCGGCAGCTTGACGGTCCGGCCGACGAGTGTTTCCTGATCGCGCACTTCGAGTTCGAGGCCGCCCGGCAGACGGGCCGGATCCGTTCGTTGATGGCCGAACGCCGCCGCCGTCAGCCGCTTAACCTGCCCAGCTGCGGCTCGGTCTTCCGCAATCCTCCCGGCGGTTTCGCCGGTGAGCTGATCGAACGGGCCGGACTGAAGGGAACGCGCCAGGGCGCGGCCGAAGTCTCCACCAAGCACGCCAATTTCATCGTCAATCATGGCGGCGCCACGGCCGCCGATATCGAGCGCCTGATTCTCAGGATTCAGGCCACTGTCCGGGAATCGTCGGGCGTGTCGCTGGAACCGGAGGTCCGGATCCTGGGCGCCGGGCCGGAGCCGGCGGCATGAGCGCACCACTGCGTCATGAGATTGCCGGCGCGGCCGAATTCGGCCGGGTGGCATTGCTGCTGGGCGGGGATTCCGCCGAACGCGAGATTTCGATCCTCACCGGCGAGGCGGTGCTTGGAGCGCTGCGCGCCCGGGGAGTGGATGCCGAGCCGGTGGACGCTTCCGGCGCGGCGCTCGTGGCGGCGCTGCAGGGCGGCGGCTACGACCGTGTGTTCAACGCCCTGCATGGACCGGGAGGCGAAGACGGCGTGGTGGCCGGACTGCTCGAACTCCTGGGACTGCCCTACACCGGCAGCGGCCAGTCGGCGCTGGCGGTTTCCATGGACAAGCACGTGAGCAAACGGGTATTCGCCCATGCCGGACTGCCCACGCCCGACTGGCGCATGGTCCGCGACCTGCCCGATGCGGAAAGGTCGGCGAATGAACTGGGCTATCCGGTCGGATTCAAACCGAACAATCAGGGATCCAGCTTTGGCGTTTCCCGGGTGGACGAGGCCTCGGGAGTGGCCGCGGCCTTCGCCGGCGCAGCCCGCTACGGCGAAGACGTAATGGTCGAAGCCTGGATCGAAGGCGCCGAATACACCGCGAGCATGCTGCAGGGGGAGATGCTGCCCGTGATCCGCATCGTCCCGCCCGATGAGAGGTTCTACGACTTCCACACCAAGTACGAGAGCGAGGAAACGCGCTACGTCTGCCCCAGCGGACTGGATCGGAAACAGGAAGTCGAGGTCAATCGGATGGCCGAACTGGCCATCCGGGAATTGAACGTCAGCGGCTGGGCCCGCGTGGACCTGATGCGCGACCGCAGCCAGGCCTTCTCGGTGCTGGAAGTAAACACGGTTCCGGGCATGACTTCGCACAGCCTGGTGCCGATGGCCGCGGCGCAGGCGGACATTTCCTTCGACGAGTTGTGCTGGCGGATTCTCGAGACCAGCTTCGAACGGGGCGGCCCCGCAGGCGGGCACTGAGATGAGAAGGACCCGAAAACGCCGCAGGAGGATTGCGTCCCCGATCCTGGCCGGACTGCTTCTTTGCGCGGTGGCCGCGTTCAGCCTGCCCGGACTGAACCGGGTGCCCATACGCACGGTGGCGATTCATGGCGAACTTCATCATGTGACCCAGGAGGAACTGGAGGCGCTGATCGTGCCCTTCACGTCCTGGGGGTGGCTGCGCTTGCCGGCGGACCGGCTCAGCCTGCGGCTGGAGGAACTCAACTGGGTCGCTACCGCAAGGGTGCGCCGGGAATGGCCCCTGGACGTTAGCATCACGATTACCGAGCGCCGGCCCGTCGCCCGCTGGGGGCTGGACGCGCTGCTTGACGAGTCCGGCGAGGCCTTCGATCCCGGCGGCCCGATCAACCGGACCCTGCCGCTTCTCGAGGGACCCGAGGGAACCGAAAGAGTGATGCTGGATCGCTACCGGGCGTTCTCCGCGCGGCTCGGCGCCCGCTCGCTGGCGCTGGACGAACTGAACCTGGATCCGCGTGGCGCCTGGCGGCTTGGCTTGCGGGACGGACCGCAACTCCGGCTGGGCGCCGAATCCATCGACCTCAGGCTTGAGCGGGCTCTGGTGGCCCTGGATGAACTGGCCGGGGAACAGGGAGTGGAGATCGCCTATCTGGACTTGCGCTACCCGAACGGATTCGCCGTGGCCTGGCGCAACGTAAACACTGCCGCGCGCAGGCAGGGGGGAAGATCGCCATGACACGAAGACGCGACCAGGAAATCGTGACCGCGCTCGATATCGGCACCTCCAAGGTGGCCGCCATCGTGGCCGCGGTCGATGAGGAATCCAGGGAACTGGAGATTCTGGGTTTCGGCTCAAGCCCGTCGCAGGGGATGAAGCGCGGCTCGGTCGTGAACATCGAAGCCACGGTGCGCTCGATCGACCAGGCCGTCGGTGAGGCGGAACTGATGTCCGGAGTACAGATCGGCGAAGTGATCGTGGGCATTTCCGGAGACCACGTTCAAAGCCTTACGTCCCACGGCATCGTCGCGGTGCGCGGCGACGAAGTCTCGGAATCCGACGTCGCGCGCGTCATCGAGGCGGCCCGCGCGGTGGTCGTGCCCTCGGACAAACGCGTGCTGCACGTCCTGCCGAGGGATTACGTGGTCGACGATCAGGACGGAATTCTTGATCCCACCGCCATGTCGGGCGTGCGCCTCGAGGCGCATGTCCACATCATCACCGTCGGGGAGAGCGCCGCGCAGAACATCGAGAAGTGCGTTCGCCGCTGCGATCTGCGGTCCGAGCGCATCGTGCTCGAACATCTCGCCTCGGGCACCGCCATTCTTACCGAAGACGAGATGCAGCTCGGCTGCTGCGTGCTCGACATCGGCGCGGGAACGACCGACATCGCCGTTTTCGAAGGCGGCTCGATTCGCTTCACCCACGTCATTCCCATCGCCGGCGACCAGGTGACCTACGACATCGCTCAATCCCTCAGGACGCCGACCCCGGCCGCCGAACAGCTGAAGATCCGCTATGCCTGCGCCCTGGCCCAGATGGTCGAGGAAGACGAGGAAATCGAAGTAGTCAGCGTAGGTGACCGGCCGCCCCGCAAGCTGTCCAGGCAGGCCCTGGCGCGGGTGGTGGAGCCCCGCTACGAGGAGCTGTTCCAGTTGGTTCACAACGTGCTGCATCGTGGCGGCTACCTCGAAAGCGCGGCGGCGGGCGTGGTGCTCACGGGGGGCACTTCGGCAATGCCGGGCGCCGTGGAACTGGCCGAGGAAGTATTGAACGTGCCGGTCCGCCTGGGTTACGCGCAGCGGGCCGGAGGAATGAAGGAAGTCGTAAGCAATCCGGCCCACGCCACCGGCGTCGGCCTGTTGCTGTACACGCTCAAGCCGCGCGACGAAGGCGCGGCCGGTGGGTCCAGGTCCCGAAAGGGTGGCCTGCGCTCGGCATTCAAGTGGATCAAGGGTCAATTCTGACCATCCGTCATCGCTCGCAATTGCGAAGGAGCAACGTAATGGAGGCAAAAGACATGAACATAAGGCTGGTGAAGTCCGAACCCGGATCGACGCCGCGATTGAAGGTCGTGGGCGTGGGCGGTGCCGGCGGCAACGCGGTCAACGAGATGGTCAAGTCCAACGTCCGCAACGTGCAGTTTGTCGCGATCAACACCGACGAACAGGCCATGTCCAACTCGGGCGCGGACGTCAAGCTCACGATTGGACGCGCGGTGACCCAGGGGATGGGCGCGGGCTCGGATCCCGGCAAGGGCCGGGAGGCCGCCCTGGAGGACGAGGACCGGCTGAAGGCGGTCATGGATGGCGCCGACATGATTTTCGTGGCCGCGGGAATGGGCGGCGGGACCGGAACCGGCGCCGCCCCGGAGGTAGCGCGCCTGGGCCGGGAATGCAACCTCCTGGTCGTCGGGGTGGTGACGACGCCGTTCGAATTCGAGGGGCCCGCCAGGGCGCAGATTGCCGGCGAAGGGATAGGCGCGCTGCAGGAACACGCCCATTCGCTGATTACCGTCCCGAACGAAAAGCTGTTCGAATATTTCTGCGATCAGGGCGAAGGCGACGTGACCATGGAAGAGGCGTTCAGCGAATCCAACAAGGTATTGCGCAACGCCGTGCGCGGCATCGCCGAGCTGCTGACCTGCCCGGGCCGGATCAACGTGGATCTCGCCGACGTTCGCAAGGTGATGCGGGAACCCGGCCGGGTAGTGATCGGGGCCGGCGAGGCCTCGGGACAGGACCGGGCGCGTGAGGCGCTCGAGCACGCAATGCAAAGCCCGTTGCTCCAGGGCGTGGACGTGCGCGACGCCCGCGGGCTGCTGGTCAACATCACCCACGGAAACGATCTGGGCATGCGCGAGTTCAAGTCCCTGGGCGACTCGCTGCAGAACATGCTGGCCCGCGAGGGCATGGTCAAGTTCGGCGAGGTGGTCAATGAGTCGATGAAGGGCGCGGTGCGGGTTACGCTGGTGGCCACCGGCCTGAGTGCGCCGGAGACCGCGAGCAAGGAAGCGGCGCAGGCCGGCGGGACGGTTCGCCGGCCCGAGCCGCGCGGCAACAGGGATTTCGGGTCCGCAAAGGACGGCCCGGGGACCGGCACGAAGAAGCGAAGCATACTGGGCCTCTCCCAGCAACCCAGCTACGAAGGCCTGGAACGCCCGGCCGTCATGCGGGTTCGCGCCGGCGGCGGCGGCGCCCGCGGCCGCGAAGTATTCAATCCGGTGCCCACGCACCTGCGGAAACAGGTGGACTAGCGGGAACGGGGGTCATTGCGCCCGCCCTCCGGGTGAACACCTGTTGACTCAGCGCGTCCGCGCGGCATCTGCTTTGGTCGCGTACGCGGAGCCGGTGTAAGATGGCTTCAAGTACCGATTAGCATTTCGCCACGCGCGTGGGCGAATAGGGGGGGTTATGCGCGCTCACTACTTACTGTTTTCCCTGTTGATTTCGGTTCCGCTGGCGGCGCAGCAGGAAGACGCTCAGTCCGACGGCGCCTACGGCCTGGTTCTCGAGGAAATCATCGTGACGGCCACGCGCCGCGAGCGGTCCATCATGGAGGTTCCGCTCGCTGTTTCCGCCTACGGCGCGGAGCAACTCGAACTGAGCGGCGTGACGGACATCCGTGAACTGATGCGCATTGCGCCGAGCCTGACCCTGAACACCGGCCAGGGAGAAACGGTCGGCGCGACGGCGAGAATCCGGGGCATCGGCACCAACAGCGACAATCCGGGCTTCGAGCCGGCTGTGGGTCTGTACGTGGACGGCGTTTACCGCAATCGGGCCGGCGTCGGATACAACGAGTTGGGCGCCATTGAACGGGTCGAGATCCTGCGGGGCCCGCAGGGCACCCTGTTCGGACGAAACGCATCGGCCGGCGTGGTCAGCATCATAACGGCCGGTCCCGAGACCGAACCCTCGGGATACGGCGATATCAGCGTCGGTTCCTATGATTCGACCCGGATCGAGGCCGGCGCCAGCGGGGGGGATGCCGCCAGCGGGATTTCGCTGCGGCTTGACAGCGTCTGGCACAAGCGCGACGGATTCCTGGAAGACCCCAATTTCGACCGGACCTTCAACGATCGCGACCGCCTGTTCGTGCGCGGGCAATTGATGTACGAGCCCAATCCGGACACGACCATCCGGTTGATTGCGGATTACACCAGCCGCGACGAGCAGTGCTGCGCGGCGGTGGGCCTCGTGCGGGGCCCAACCGCGGACATCATTCAGGGCATCTCGTTGCTGCAGACCCGCAATCCCGGCATCGTCGGCATCGCATTCGATCCGTATGACCGCAAGACCACGGTCAGCGCCGGTTCCGGCTACTACCAGGGCATGGACGAAACGGGCGTTTCGGTGGAGATCAACACAACCACCGGCCTGGGACGGTTGACCAGTATCACGGCGATCCGGGACTGGCAGACGGAGCGTGGAATGGACATCGATTTCTCCGTCGTCGATATCGGCGAGCGTCCCCACGGGGAATCCGCCACAGGCTTCGAGACCTTCACGCAGGAGATTCGCATCAACGGCGAGACCGGTCCGGTGGACTGGCTGGTGGGCGCCTTCTATGCCGACGAGAGTCTGGACTATACCGACGTCCTGGAGTTCGGCGTCGGCTATTCGCCCTACGCCAATGCGATCGGCGGCGCGACCGCGGCCGGAGTGGGCGGCGCCCTGGCGCCATTGGGTGCGGGGGCGGCCGCATTGGAAGGGGGCGCCCGGCAACTCGCCCTTGGCGCCGCGGGCTTTGCCGCAGGCCTTGCGCCCTTCCTTCCGCCGGGTTTTGCGGTCCCGCAGCTGACCGCCGCCCTGCCGTCATTCCCGGCCTTTCCGTTTCATCCCTGGGCCGGCTATGAGCAATACTCCCGGGGCGCCTTTTACGGCAACGGCTCCCGCGACGATTTCGAGCAGAATTCCGAAAGCTGGGCGCTGTTTACGCACAACAGCATTGCCATGGCCAACGACTTCGAGTTGACCGTGGGCCTACGCTACACCTCGGAGAGCAAGTCGATCGACGCCGACCTGAAGTCGAGCGACCAGGTTTGCCAACCCTTCGCCGGGCAGGTGCTCGGATATCTCGGGTCCATGCAGGCCTACCTCGGAGGTCTGCAGGCCTACGCCGGCGGCGTAAACCAGTACGTGCAGCAGCTCGACGGCTTCGTCCAGCAGGCGACGCAGGCGATTCCGAACCCGGTGCTGCAGGCGCAGATCACCCAGGGGGCGGCACAGGTCAAGGCCGGCGCTCAGGTCGCCATTGCCGGCGCCGCGCAAACGGCTCAGGGGGGCCAGGCGGCATTGACCGACCCGGTCCTGGCTAGCGCTATCGGAACGATGACGGCCTTCGCCTGCATCCCGTTCGTGGATCCGAGCCTCGACGGACGCTATTCCGGTTCCCAGGACGAGAACGAAATCTCGGGCACGTTGCGGCTGTCCCGCCAGGTGGGCGATTATCTGGTATACGGCGGCTACGCCCGGGGCTACAAGGCCGGCGGCTTCAATATGGACCGCACCGGCCTGATCAGCCCGATCCTGACTCTGCTGACGACCGGGACGGCCAACGTGCCGGGCGTGCACGAGTGGGCTTTCCAGCCGGAGACCGTCGACGCCTTCGACCTCGGCGCCAAGTTCGAGTTCGAGAACCGGCGCGCCATGATGGACGTCAACCTCTTCTACGAGAAATTCGACGGTTTCCAGCTGACGACGTTTACCGGCCTGGCCTTTGAGGCGCTGAACATTCCGGAAGTGACGAGCCAGGGTATCGAGGTCGAGGCGCGCGGCGTCGTTATTGGTGGCGTTGAAATTTTCGGCGGCGTCACCTACGCCGACGTGAAGTATGGCGAGGGACCGGAATACGGGGTGCGTTCCGGACAACGGATGACGCACGCGCCGGAGTGGACCGGTGTGGCCGGCGCCACCATGCGCTTTCCGATAGGCACGCTCGAGGGCGCCTTCCACGTGGATGCCCGCTATACCAGCGAGCACAACACGGGCTCCGATCTGGACATCGAAAAGCAGCAGGATGCATTCACTGTGGTCAACGCGAGGCTGATGCTGACCCGCCCGGGTTCGCCGCGCTGGACCGTCGACCTGTGGGCGCGGAATCTGCTGGACGAGGAGTATTTCATTACGGCGTTCGACGCACCGTTGCAGGGTAGCGGCACGGGGCCGGGATCGACGCAGACCTTTAACGCGTTCCTCGGCAGTCCGCGTGAATACGGAGTGAGCGTCCGCTACGAGTTCTGATCCGGGACTGGTGCTTCCCGCCCTTCGTTCGTTCCCCTGCTCGCGGGAGGCGCCATCCTGGCTCGGTTCTCGTTGTCCTGCTTCCTCGCCCTTCGTTCGTCCCCCTCCTCGTTGGAGGCGCCATCCTGGCTCGATTCTCGCTGTCCCTGCTTGTCTGTTTGAATAGGG
>VXSK01000022.1 GCA_009838035.1 Gammaproteobacteria bacterium | reverse complement strand
GGCCCCCGGAAGATCGTGAGCATCCGGGGCGCGCGCGCCCCGGCCTCATTGAAGCCACCCGAAACGATCATCCGTCTGCTGGACCAAGCGGCGGCATCCGGGGCGCGCGCGCCCCGGCCTCATTGAAGCGCAATCCCGATTTGGAGCGGCGCTGCTGCGCGTAAGGCGCATCCGGGGCGCGCGCGCCCCGGCCTCATTGAAGCAGGAACGCATCGCGCTCCCACTCCATCGTCATGCCCAGCATCCGGGGCGCGCGCGCCCCGGCCTCATTGAAGCGCGTCGCCTTCGTCGCCGTCGGATTCGGCAGCGCGCCCCGGCCTCATTGAAGCCGGGGTGTTCGCCTTGAACCAGTGGATCGCCGAAAGCAGCATCCGGGGCGCGCGCGCCCCGGCCTCATTGAAGCCGGCCAACCTCCATGACGAGCCAAGCCTCCTTGCCCATTTGCTTCGATGGCATCTTCTTCTTCGTGAACTCATGGACCCGCCCAATCCGGCCCGGCCCGCTACCCGTCTGATGCGGCCCCAGCCTGAACGCTCGCGCATCGTTCGAATAGCCCCAAACCAAAGTGCGACCCGTAACCGATTGCGATGGGGCCGGAAACCGGGTGCTCGAAATCGAGCCGAACGGCGAATCCGCCAGCGAACGGAGGCTCTGGCCCGTGTTGACGCACCAGTTTGAAGTGGCGGAACCGGGCCCAAGTCGACTTGCCGCCTTCACCTGCCGCTCCAATCGTCGCGGCGTCGCTTCGGTACCCATGCATCGGTGCGAGTTGGTGGACCGCGACAGGTTCGGGAAGTCCCCGTGAGCACAGCTCAGCGCGGATCTGTCCCTCCAGCGTGTTCTTGCCGCGTACCTTGATGTGCCTGGGGGGAACGAAGGGTGTTGTCGATTGCCAGCTTGGTGCGGGGTGCCTGATGCGGGCGATACGCTGACCATACTTTGAAGAGAGTTGGACAAAATCCAGCAGATCGCCTGCGCCTGACAGCGCCAGACGCAACGGATTACTGTCCTTGGTATACATTGTCCGCGCTGCGCGGATGGCAGTCTGAGCGGCTGCACCTAGGCCACCGGGCGCCCAGACGAGAATGTGGTCCAGGTGCCCGTCGCCATCGAGATCGAGCGGGTTTATGTGCGCGTGTTCATGCGGCCCTCGAAGCGGTTGGCCTTTGCCGTCGCGCCCCGTAAGTTCGGGCGGCGGTACCCCGTTCCGGGCCGCGATTCTGACGAGCGCGCGATGCAGCAATTCTGCTTGCGGCAGAGTCCTAGTCACCGGGGGCAGCGCATGGTCGTTGCGGCTGGCATCCGCGAGGGACAGGAGCATGGCCGCGACCCGTTGCTCGGCCTTGAACGCTGTTCTGGTACTCGGCGAGCCAAATGAGACTGCATCAGACGGCTGCCAGTAAGAGACCCGCCGACTGCCGGGTGGCCAACTCCAGCCTTGGGCGCGCAGCCAAGTCGTGTCCTTCTGCAAGCAATCCAGTAGATTGGCGGGATAAGGTTGCACAGCCCTGACCCGTTTGGCGAGTAGCGACTTGGTGGGCTTCCTTCCCTCTGGTAATGGCAGGTCGGCCAGCGCTTTGTCAAGCTGTGTTGCCCGCCAGAGTTGGAAATCGGACGCGCTTACAGGCGCAAGAATGGAGACCTGCTCCGAGCCGTGCGCGGGCCTCTCCCCGCTCTGTTCCGGAAAACAATTGGTTTCCGGTATCGGTTCGCCGGCTCCCATCACTCGGCCTTCGACCCAGCTTTCCGAGCGCCCCAGGTAGTTCAGCCGCCCGACGAGAGCCTCCAGGATGGCTCGCTCGGTCTCGCTCAGCCCCACATTGTTCCAGGTAATCGTCATCTCCTGGTCTTCGACCTGCGCCCATGTGTCAAATGCGAGCGTTGTCTTCTCGATCTTCGTTCTGCCGTCAAGCACGCCGGTCGGCATGTAATGGCGACTGTGGGCGCCGACGGTGGGCGGCAGGTGATAGCGGGGCAGCTCGGCGGACAGTTTCTCGATCAAGCTGCGGGCAGCGGCTGGCAGACCGGCGCTGTTCCAGCCCCCGGACGTATAGCCGACCGAGATCAAAGCGCGGAGAAGCCGCCACGGGGAAGGCGGCCACTCGATCAAGCCTTCGTTGACGTGGTGGCCAAAGGGTGTGGCGTGATAGCGCCCCGCAAGAAACCAGAAAGCGAGGGATACGGACACGATCCTATGTGTCTTCTTCGACCGCTTCGCCAGCGTCTTCCACCGGTGTTACGTCCGCGACTTTGCCCTTCTTAAGCTCGTCTTCGAACGTTGCGCAGGTCACGACCATCTTGTCGGCTTCCTTACAGGCGGCAATGGCGGTCTTCACCGCTTCTTCCAAGTCATCGAGTGCGGGAAGACACCATCCCCGGGGGATTGTGGCTTCGATCTCTTCTCGCTCCACGCACAGGTCGCACGCGGTTCGCAACCGCATTCCTTCGGTCGTCAGTGCCCGCAGCTTGTACAGCGACAGCAGGATCAGAAGACGTTCCGCCGCATTTTCGAGTCCGTAGCCTCTGATCTGCGCCAGATCCAGGTTGACATATAGGGTGATCGAGGCGGCCGTGTACTCGTCCCGCGCAAATGGTATGTTGCCAAATCCGTCCTCGCTGACGCCAGAGGGGTTGACGTGGTCGTTCTTCACGCCGCCGGACGGAGCAACGTGCACATCATCTGCCTCGATGAAGGCCGACAGGGCACGAGCGACTCTGAGGCGGCCTCCGGCCAAAGCAACACCCTTGGTGGCTTGTTCGCTCAGCTTCACTTTGTTGTTGGAGAGAAAGCACCCATGAATCAACGAGCCACAATCGAATCTGAGAATTGCCCTAGCCAATCCCTGACGGTCGACTAGTCCCTCGTTCTTGTCCACGGTGTCTTTGCCAAGTTCCTGCCTTAGTGTCTTCAGAAAGGCGTCTAGGAATGTCCGGTCGGAAGATGTCAACAGATAGGGGCTGTTGACCCGGTGGGATTCCAGAATCGTGTCGGTCAGAAACTTGCCGTTGCGGGTTATCCGTACATGTGAAAGATCCTTGAAAGCCTCCTTCACATCGTTTTTGGCATTATCCCAGATGGTCATTTCGAGATGGTTGGCCATACTCTGCGCCGACTCCACCAGCAGGCTCCCGCCGTTGCCGGTCTGAAACGTCGCGGCGCCGAGAGACGGGAATCCGGTGGGTTGAAACCGACTACCCTGGAGGGGTATCAGGGGAATCTTGAACAGCAGCCGCTTGGCATTGTTGAGGGGCGTCAGATCGAGAGGCATAGTCAGTCCTTGTCAGGGTCGAGGCGGTAGAGAATCCGTACGGCGGTTCCTCGGGTTATTGGAAAAGCCAGAGCCGCGGCCCACAGCCGGGCGGTGCCGGGGGTCGCGGTGCCCACCCGCACCGTGCAGCGGATGCCGGCCGCGCCGAGGCGGCGTAAAGCGATGGCAACAGCGGCAGCCGCGTCGCCGACGGCGAGACGGCGAATGAGCGCCGGATCAGTTCCAATGTCGAGCTCGAACCCGGAGCGTGTCTTGAGCGGCCAAGGGAGCGTGCACAGGCGAATCGCCAGCCAAGTGTCGTCTGGCCAGTCCGAGGTGTGAGGCGGTTCGATACGGATTGGTTGCTCAGCCCATGCCTTACGGTCTAGGGCCATGAGCGGGCGCGCCAGAGCCACGGCGCGATCCAAATCAACTTTGCCGGAAAGCAATGCCGCGAGGTCGGCGATAGTGGCATCCGAACTCGGCGCCGCCTTGAGCGGCAGGTGACGACCTTCGTGCTGCGAGGATTCGACCAAGCGCCGCTCAACTAGCGCAATGGCATCATCAAGACTGCGGCGGCCGTGCAAGACGACATCCGGCAACATATCAAGCCTTGTTGCGGAACCTGTACCGGTTGTGGCAAAGCGCCATGGCCGTTTTCGATCGAGAGGAAGCCAATGCCTCCGGATCGAGTCGATCGGTTTTCCCAGCTCCCGATGGAACCCACTCGCCTGCAAGGCGAAGGCAAGGGCCAATCGGAACTCGGGAGTCCCGTCGTCGCTGGCTGTCACCCACTCAGGACGCAGGCGAGGCACGGGCTGGGCTGCATAGCCACTGCCTCGCCGCATAACCGCCTCCAGGTCGCCAAGACGCAGGAGTACATCCTGAAGCTGATTAGCGGCGCCCTGTCTTTCAACAACCGAAAACAGCGTGTCCATCAGGCGAGAATACGTGGTCGTCAATCGGCGGGGGACTTTCTTGGCCTTCTGGTTGTCAGCAGGATGTGCTTCACGATGCAGAGAAAGTAGCCACCGATCAAGGTCGTCAAGGCATGATGACGTAGACGGGGCCATGTCGGATACGCGAAAACGCCCAAGTGGAATTGCGAAGTGGGTTGCTTGGTTGTTCCGTTGCTGGTATCCGTAACGCAAGAACTGCGGGATTCCCCGGCTGACCCCAAAGCTGGTGATAGCCCTTGCCATGGTCCAACCATCGATAGCAAGACCGGTCTTGGTCTCCGCGCGTCCTTGCAAGAACATTTGCTGAACCTCGAAGAACGTCGACGGTCTGGCCCACATCGGCAACCACTGTTCTCCTCTTCCTGGATACTCTCGGCCCTTGTTCAGAAATTTCTCGTCAAGACGCGAGCCGCTTGCGTAGCCAGACGAACGAGGGGCCACGTAGAAGGGGGAGGACATCCATCGCTTGCTGTTGGTTGAAGCCCTTCTACCAACCGACGACCTCAATACGCAGGCCCCTTCAAAGGCGAGGAGCATGTCCCAGGGTGTAGAGGTACCGCCGGGAGAAAACTGGCCCATGGACTGATGCCAATGGCACTTAACGGCGCTTCCGCCGAAGAGCGCAACGGAGAGGGCATGGTTCCAGTGTTCCTTGATCACAGCTTCTACGGTCGCTGACATGTAAGCGGAGGGGTAACCTCCACTGCCTTCACTTCCGCCTGTTCCAAAGATCGGCGGTTGCTTCAAAAACAACTCTTCACCCGCGCCTATCAGCGCAACTACCGTATCGAGCCATAGGGACGAAGCGCCCCTGACCTTCAGACGTAGCGCTAGGATCAATTTGCTTCTTGCATTGTCCGAAGGTTTAAGCCCAGTTGTCTCGTCTGCGATGACTGACCGAACTGTTTTGATCGCCTTACGAAACGGTTCGAGTCGAGGACTTGACGAGCACTCAATCTGCTTCAGCGAGTCTCGCGCACTCTTTTCTGATGCACCGGCATAAAATCCGGAACGCGCCCCCCACGGGTTGAATATCGGCGTAGGCTGGTAGTCATGCATGAAGAACGCCCCAAGTTCCTCTCGATTTAGCTTCGTCGCCAGTTGGAAGTGATCTTCTTTCCACCACCCACGCGCATCGCTGTCGGCCTGCTCGGCAATCAGCCGCAGAATGCCAAGCGCTTTGAGATAATGCGCCAACGGCACGGGAGCACAGCCGTCGAGTTGATGGACGTAAATCATCGAAAAGACTCCTGCGCGAAGCGACGCGGCGGGGAATCTCCTCCAGGCGGCGGCGCTGGCGCTCCTAAGGCGGCAGGATGGGCCAGCGTTCGACGGCTTCTATCCGACGAATGTCCAGCATCGTTGCTCTCCTGTTCCTGCAACAGTTTATCCGCCAGCCTCTGGCTGGAGGCCCGCTGGTCCGCAGCGCGCAGTAGGGTTTCCAGCCAAGCCAGCGTGAACGGCCCGAAGCGCTCGACGAGATTCTGCACGCGCTCGTTCCAACTCCTTCCGGTTCGGGGGCTTAGGCCCGCTTCCGAAGGCGAGAGGTCGAGCGCGATGGCCGGTAGTTGATGAAAACCACCGTCAACGGTAGCCAGTGGCAACGGCGGCAAGATGTCACCGTCTCGAACGCCGCGGATACGCAGCAGGTAATCGTCCGCCTTCTGGTCCGCGGGGCCTGCATGCCAAGCCATCCGGACTTTGCCGTGGTGGGCGCAAACGAGGTAGGCGAGTAGGTCGAATTCGTCCGCGCCGAGATTGAGTATCTCCTGTTCGACGGCTGTGGGCTCGGCGTCGTCCGCGCGGTTGGCAGATTCGCCAGCCGTCTGGCTCTCTCCCATGGCATCGAACAGCTCGCACCATGGGCCGAGCAGCGCCGGATGCTGCGGTTCGTGCCGTTGAAGTACGCCGAACAGGCCGAGCGTGCTCGCCAGTTCGTGGCGGAACCCGCGCCGCTGATCAATGGCGTCGATGCGGTACATGTCGCTCGCGCTGCACGGCCAGGCAATATCGGGTGCCTTGGCGATGTCGTTGCGTTCGGGGCGGTCGTCGGCCTGAATGGAACACTGAAACGCGGGATGAGCCTTGCCCAGATCGTGCCAGCGACCAGCCAATTGCAGCAGTTCCGCTATGGTCGGCGCTACCTTGGCCGCAATCCGCTGGACTTCTATGCCGACCTGCAAGCCATGCCCCGCGATGGTCTGCCAGCAGCCGGCAACACTCAGCGATTCGTCGTCCTCGGCGGCGTCAGCGTGATCCTCGGGCGGGAGTGGGCGAACGCGCCGCTCGCTCGGGCGCCAGCCGTCGCCATCTCGTGTCCAACAAGGGCCGCTTACATACCCAATATCGTAGTCCATCCGCACCGGCTCAACTGGCTCATCGGACATCGGATCCCAACCTGAATCGCGGAGATAACCCCCGGCGCTATACTCGACCTGCACCGTCTGTCCGGGATAGATGTCGCGGCGCGTGACCGTGCGCCACTCGCGGGTCAGCCAATCCCAGACCCACGCTCGAATGTTCGGCTTCAGGCTCTCTGATTTCGGCTTGCATAGCCAGTCGCGAGCCTTGAGGAAGGGTACGCTACAGAGGTCGTCTCTCGTCGGCTTCATATTCGACGGCGGGCCATCGCCACCAACCTTGGCCCAGAACACTTGCACGTCGCGTTCCTCACCTGATCGGATGAAGCGGCTGATGTCGATGTTCGCTCCCGACAAGTCGGGGGAGGTATCGAACAGCTCGTCCAACTCGCGGCGCAATAACAAGTGTGCGGGTTCATACGGATAGAGGCGCGGCAGCAGTGCTTCGTGCTTGTTCTCGTACCTTTCCAGATGGACCGGTCCGACATCCGGCAACGCATTGCAGGCATCGCGCGAGACGTCGAGCTCATCCTTTGTGTAGGGAGAGGCTTTCTTGTCACTCTTGTGCTTGAAGTCCGCAACGATGACTTGGCCCATGCCACCCCATCGCGCGCAGCGGCCGAATCGCTGAACCAAGCTTGGCCACGGCGCAAGCTCAGTGATCAGAAGGGACGCGGAGATATCCACGCCGGCTTCGATTATCTGCGTGGAGACGATGATGCGGTTCGTATCCGGGCCGCAACCCCCTCGATCAAGGAACTCTCTGCGCCAATCTCGGCGTTCGGCCGGGCGGAACCGGCTGTGCACCAAGCGAATGTCCGTACCCGCGTCCTTCAGCGTCTTGTCCCGTCGAAGCGCCGTCCATACGTCAACCGCGCGCTCCACCGTGTTGAGCACGACCAGCGTCGGCCCCTTCTTTCCGCATCCGCAACGGTGGTGACGTTGTGAGACATCCCGAGCAAGCGCCTTCGGATTGGCAAACGGAACGACCTCCAAGGGTTTGGTCATTTCATCCCATAGATCTCCCACCTGCTCTGCAGATCGGATTTGGTGCGTGTTACGGGCAAGCTCTCCGGTCAGATCGGTCGTGTCGGGACTCCTCTCCAACCAGGCGGGCTGCAACGTCGCGCTCATCCACCATGTGAAACAGGGCCGCAACGACCTTTTGGCGCACCGATCCTCGCACCGAAATGCCTGAAGCTGCCCCGACGTTGCGAGGCCCACATCCATCAACTGCACTTCGTCCATCACCCAAAGGGCGTCCTGGTTCAGCAGCCCGAACTCCATGGGCCACCGCGCTCTAGGGCTTGCGTAGCCACGGTTCAAGGCGCGAGAAAGCAGCATGTCTTGCGTGCCAATCAGCACCGCGTCGCCTTCGGGGTGGAGATGCCACTGGCCGGCGTCGGCGCCGCCCATTAGCAAGTGGACACCAACCCTGCCGTCATGGGGGCTCTCACCGTCCCATAGCACTTCGAGACGTTGAAGCGCTGATCGGACTTCGCTCTCTATCTGTTCGACGAGCACGCGCATCGGCAAGCACCAGATCAGGCGGCGCGGCCAATCTTCGTTGCGCTGTCTGACGCGATGCCAAGCCCAAGCCGCAAGCACGCCGAGCGTTTTTCCGACGCCCGTGGGTATGCGAATCAGGCGGTTCCCGCATTCCGTCGGATCGGATAGCTCGCACTGCCAGCGGCGCGGGTCCTTGCTGCCACTCAGCTCGGTAAAGAATTGATGGAAGTCCGCCGCAGTCGACTCAGACAAGAGTGCCGTCTCCCTGAATTGGTGGTGAGGTCCCCTTAGTTCTCAGGCCAATCCTGCTTTGGTCCGCTCGGGGATGCGTTTCGATCATTTGAAGAACAACCATATTACCAGCCACGCTGCGTTGATCGGGGCTTTCGTGTCGCGGCTCATTGATCCGGCGTGGCCCGGATGGTCTCCGTCAACGTTTCCACCATCGGCTCTTGGCGCCCTCCTGAGCAAATTCGGTCACCTCACCGTACGACAGCTTCGCCGACAACCGTAGCGCCGGGCGCACCGACGGGCCTGGCTCGGCGCGATGGGGCCAGCCCTACGGCGGCTTCAGCCACGCAGTCAGATTGAGTGCTGTCAACGGCCAGCGCAACCGGGCGCGCAGTCACTTTGACTGCCCGGTTTGACAATCCCTATGGTCGGTCTCTTCGGTAAACGGAGTCCTGACTGACGCAAGTTATTGATGCCGTTGTATATATTCGAATTTTGTTCCCTGTGTATGCTCCAGAGCATCCACTCTTCCCGGCAACCGCCAGGCGGCTCCTGTCGTTGAAAACGCAGGCGAAACACGACAGGCGCGCGCTTGCCTCGACGGGCACCGAGGTGCGTGAGGTGTGAACGCGAACCGGCTCCGCCGTCGAGACGGAACCGGAGGAGGAAGCTCAACCCATGGGGATGGAAAACCGTTGATAACCAACGGTTTAGCCCGAGCGGCGCTTGAGCGGGAGGGATTGGACAGACCCTATACGAGCCTGAGCCGTGAGCCGGGGGCAGTTGCAGGGCCGTAATCCAGGAAGCAGCCGAGGCGTTTCGAGCGCGGACCTGACGGCGATGTATGCTGACAGCATACGGCGGTTCTCCGGAGAATCGGGCGTGTGCTCTGGAGCATACACGGGTGTTTTTCCGTACTACGCCGTATTACAGCGGATTTGGACGAAAGCTATGCGGCGACGGACGCGGTTCGGCGCGCACTTGACCCGGCACGAGCGCCCGCACCGGTGCGCGAGCCGGTGCACGGCGAAGCGGACCGCGATGTGCGCACCGGGATCGACACCGCCATCGACGGGAGTGCGGAGCCCGGTGAACGGCGAAGCCGACACTGGCGAAGCACGCAGTGTTCGAGCGACGCGCCGGGGCGATGGCCGATGCCTGCGCAGCCGGCGAGGCCAAGCGAGGCGTACCCGGTGACGGCGAGCGGGCGCGACGCGGCCCGCATCGCCGTACCGGCTGCTGACACAAGAGCGGAACGGGCCGCACCGGCGAACGGCACGGCCCGTTGTCGTGGCGGCTATGCAGCGGCCCGCATCACCGGGATGCCCATGGACTTGGCCTTGTCGACGAGGTTGCCGGTGATGCCGCTGCCGGGGAAGGCGATGACGCCCTTGGGCAGCAGGTTCAGCAGCTCGTCGTTGCGCCGGAACGGTGCGGCCCGTCCATACCGCTGCCAGTCGGGCTTGCACACGATCTGGTGCACGCCGTGGCGCTCGGCCCACTGGGCAGCGATCTTGTCGACGCCGGGGCCGCCGCCGTGCACCAGGACCAGGTCGGGGTACTTGGCGCGGGCCTTGTCCAGGCTGCGCGATACCGCATCGGGATGGTTGACGGTCTTGCCGCCGGCGACGGCGACCAGGGTGCCGTCGGGCAGGTGCGCTTGTATCTCGCGGTCCTTTCTTGCGCGCTGGAAGTCGCGGGCGTCGATGGCTGCGGAAGTCAGCTTGCGGGTCTGGGAGACGTGGCTGCCGCGCCGCGGCCGCCAGGTGTCGCCGGTGGCGGCGCGGTAGGCGTCGGCGGCGGTGTCGCGCAGTTGCTCGAAGGCGTCGCGGCGGTCGCCGAGGTGGCGGGCGCGGTCGGTCGTGAGTTCGAGTTCTCTCGCCTTGACTTCGGAGCCGTCCTGTGAGGATTGCAGGTCGCGCATCTTGGGCATCAGCCTGTCGATGCGCCGGTCGATCCGGCGGACCTGTGCGTCGAGAGTATTCGCGAACCCCCAGAGCAGGTGCTCGCGTTCGTCGGCGAGTTGGAACCCGTCGGGCGTCACGTGCTCGGCGAGGAGGCGGAACGCTTCGCCGACGGCCGCGACGGCACCGTCGCGGTCCCAGATCTCGCGAGGATCGAACTCGCCGCGCTCGGGGGTGGCGCCGTACAGTGCCGCGTTCTCGCAGATCACCGCGGTGGGGGATTGCGCCTGGAAGGTGTCGATGTGGTCGATGTCGTACATTGAGAGTCTCCTGTCTTGAGTGGTAGGGCCAACCGGCCCGTGATGCCGTTGCGTGGCTCGCTCCGGCGTATGTTTCATTGGGACACGCGCGCGCAGCGCAGCCACCGCGCAGCGGTCGCAACGCAGTGGAGAACCCCGAAGGGGTTGGCGCAGTGAGCACGTGTGGCACGATGGGACATACAGAGGAGAGAGCTTTGTTTGGGATTGGCACGACCTCTTTTTTGGGCCTGTCGGCGAGCACGGTGCCGGGCTTGACGATGGACCTCGCCGGCTCGTGCGACAGCACCGCCGCGCACTCAGCGGTACGGATGTGACAGAAGACGCTGCTCGGCGATCTCTCGGATGCGGTTGCGGTCACGCACCGTAGCCCAGCCCCGGGGGTCGTCCTCGAGCAGGACCAGGTAGACCCGCTGGCCGGGGTTGAGGATGTCGTCGTGGGCGTACACGTCGCCGACGTAGTCGCCCTCGGCGTCGTAGATGCGGGATTCGTCCGGGCGGACGCGCTTGAAGGTGACGTAACTCATGGTGGGCTCCTGTCTCGGGATTCGATGCCGCCCGGCCTCCCTCCCGGCCGTGCGGCGTTCGCCCGCAACGGGCTTCACTCTCACTCCAGCTCACGGGGTCGCTCCGTGAACCCGGCGTGAGGACTCGAAGTGGGCAGCATGAGAATAGGGCCGACGCGCGAAGCGACGGCCCTATTCGGGGGCGGGAGAGGCGCAGCCTCAGAACGGGATCGACATGTCCGGGTCGGTGGCTTCGCCACCCTCCGGCACGGTCGAGCCGTTGGCCGCCGCCTCGGCCTCGGCGTGCGCGCCGTTGCCGTTGGGAGCCCCCGGCCGATCCAGGAACTGGATGCGGGAACCGGGGGCCAGGAGGATCTCGGTCGAGAAGCGGTCGGAGGCCTCGCCGTCCTTGCGCCAGCGCCGCGTCTGCAGCTTGCCCGCGACGTAGACCAGCCGGCCCTTCCGCGCGTGCCTGGCCAGCATGTCCACCAGCCCGGGCTGGAACGTGACGACGCGGTGCCACTCGGTCTTGTCGACCTTCTGGCCTTCCCGGTCGATGTACGACTCGTCGGTGGCGATGCTGAGATTGGCCACGCGGCCCCCCGACACCAGGTGATTCACGGTCACGTCGGCGCCGAGCCGGCCGATGACTTCTGCCCTGTTCAATCCGAAGCTCATGGGGATTCTCCTTCTGCTGAGTGATGACGATGGGTTGGCGAACGGTCGGGAACCGGAAGCCCTCGCTCCGGCCCCTCGTCCGTTCACCCTTCTCCCGCTTCCCTCCATCTCCCGGTATCCGGGACCTCGCGGTCGGGACAGTGGTGGGCGAGGTCGTCGGCGAGGGTCTCGCGCACGGCGTCGATGTCGATGCCGATCTCGGCGAGCAGGCAGCCGGTGGCCGGGGCGATGGGGTCGTAGTCGGTGTCGGGTACGAACATGGGGGCTCCTTCAGGTGTCGCGCCCGGGCCGGGGGAGCCGTTCTCCCTCCGCGCTCCCGGACGCCTACCCGGCACTCGCTGTCCTCCTACTCTCTGGAATCCCTCCCGCCGAAGGGCGACAAGCGTTCAGGCCCATGCGGCGTAGCGCGCCGTGACCGGCGCGTCGTTCACGATCTCCACCTCGTCGAACGACAAGCCGGCGAAGGCCAGTTCGGCGACGGCATCGGCTTCGGAATCGAACGGGCCATGCGTCTCTCCGGTGGCCAGCTCGATGACGGTGAAGCTCGGATCCCACGCCGGGATGCCGCGGAAGAAATCGGAGCGCTCGTAGGAGCGTTTCGCGCAGCCCGGGCAGCGCGACGCCCCGAAGCTCGGCCGGTTGCAGTCCGTGCAGCGGCCAGCCTCTCGCCGTTCCCAATACCGGCGTCGGGAGGTGGCGTTCTTTCGGTCTCGGTTTCGCCTCTGGCCATCGACGGTCGCGCACACGCCGCAACGGGCCTCGCCCGCAAAAGCCGGCCGGCCACAGGATACGCAAAGCCCGGCGGCCTTCCGGGAGGCGTACAGCTCGCGCTCCGCGGCCTGCCGAATCTCACGGCACGGCTGGCAGGTGGCGCCGCCCTCGACGGGCAGCCGACGCCCGCAGCGCACGCATGTCCCGCCGTCGAGGCGGGCCTGCCGGCGCCGGGCGCTGGCCGCCCGTCCGGCCTTGCGCTTGACCTGCGGATTCCGGCCGCCATAGAGCTCGCCCCGGCGTTTGGCCCGGGCGTATCGGGCGCGCTCGGCGGCGCGTCGCTTCTCGCCGCATGCGGCGCAGAGCCGGCGACCGGGCTCAGGTTGATTGACGCCGCACTTCGTGCAGACCCCCCGTGCGATCCACTCGGCGGTCCGCCGGCGGTCCCTCGCCCGTTCGCCGACCACGTTGCGGCGGCGCTTGATGCCGGCGGCCCGCCGGCGCGCGTCGCGCGCCCGCTCCGATGCCCGGCGCTTCCCGGCGCACTCGCCGCACAGCGCGAGTCCGTTCTCGGGCCGGCGAACTCCGCACCGAGGGCAAAGCCCGGCCGCCCGGCGTCGTTCGGTTCGCTCGAGGAACCGCTCGCGGTCGCGTCGTCGGCGTTGCTCAACGTCACGGTAGGCCATGGGCTGCTCCAGGTGTAACAGGGGGGGACGGGACTGCGGATGTCCAACCGGCGACGGGCCGGCTGGACGTCCGCAAATGCGGAAACTCAGCCTTTCTGACGGCGCTCCAGAAACAGACCGAGTGCGCGCCAACCCCAGACCTGGCAACCGGAGTTGCGCCGCTTCACCCCCGTCGCGATGATGATCTCGTCGCGGGCCGGACGCAGCTTCTCGACCGCCTTCAGCGGCAGGATCCGGCCGCGCGCCTTGCGCCGGCCCCTGGGCCTCGAACCGTCCGCCTGAACGGGAACGATGTCGCCGTTGGCCAGCGAGCGGAAGGTCTCGACGACGTAGCGCTCGTCATCGAGCCCCCCGCCGACGAAGTGCGTGAGATAGGTGCGCGCGTCGCCGCGCGGTGCGAGTGCCGCCTGCATGGTTCGATGCTCCTTCGGTCAGGTGAAAGGGAACGGCGGCAGCGCCCCTCTCCCGGAGCGCCGCCGACCCCCCCGCTTCCGGCCGAAACTCCCCTCTCGCCGGCGCAAGGCCGGCAGACGGCGAACGGCGGATCGTTGTCGTGGAACGGGTCGGGGCCTGCGTCGGCGCGAATCGAATGCGCGGTTGCGCGGCGGGATGGCCGAATCAGCCTGCGGATTGGCGGCGCAAGCGTGCGCCTGACTTGGAAATGAAGTGGTACCTAATTGGTACCTGAGAATGGAGGGCCTAGAGAGCCAGCGAAACGGAAGGTTTGTAACCGATTGTTATTTATGAATTATCTAGGATAACGCCGCCGCTAGGCGGAAATCATGTACCTGTTTGAACATCTTGACCAGCATGTCCACGCAGCGGTTGGCCACCGTGGGCATGTCGCTCAACTGGAACTGGAACTTGAGGATGTCCCTGCGCTCCACCTCGGCGACCTCCAGTCCCCCGAGGCGCGGCACGATGTGCTTCTTGAGCATCAGGCCGTAGTGCTTGACCGTGTTGGGCTTGCAATGCATGGCGACGTGCTCGCGCTGATAACGCCCCGCGAGGTCGGCGACGGTCGGCGGGGCCTCGGGTTTGGTCTCGACCGGCGGCTCCCCAGCCTTGACGCGCGCGATGATCTTCGCGGCGTCCTTGCGGGCCCGGTCGGGCGCGATGTCGCCGTGACGGCCCACGGTGATGCGCCGGGACTTGCCGGCGACCCGCGTCTGCACCACGTAGACCTTGCGCCCGCTCGGATAGACCCTGACACCGTAGCCGGGCAGCTCCCGGTCCCAGAACACGGTATCCTTGTCGTCCACCGACAGGCGGTCCACGGTGCGCTTTGAAAGGGTGCGGTAACTTGGCTGGGGCATCGCGTTCGTCGGTCGGGTTCGTGCCGGGCCGGATTCGACAATGCCGATTTACCGTAAGCGAATCGAAAGCGCCCGGCTCGAAATATGGGCGTATTACATCGCATTTTTGGCGTCGGTGCAAGGCGCGAGGCAAGTCGGAAAGTGTATATTTGTAGAGCTATTATAATAGCTTATACGGGTTCGGCGCACTCCGGCGCGTCCGAGGCAGCGGTTGGGAAAAAGTGATGTTTCTTCTCGACGCAAATGTGCTGCTCTGGACTTCCGGTCATCCGGACCGGCTACCGCTGGAAGCGCGCGACCTGATTCAAGACAAGGCCACAGAGCTGTTCTTCAGCGCCGCATCACTATGGGAAGTCGCCATCAAGAACGGTCGAGGACACGCCGATTTCAATGTCGACCCGCGCCTTCTCAGGCGTGGATTGCTTGAGAACGGTTACTCCGAACTCCCTGTGACGGGAGCGCACGCTGTGGCAGTTGATCTGCTACCGGACATCCATAAGGATCCCTTTGATCGAATTCTCATTGCACAAGCGCAAATTGAAGGTCTCACGCTATTGACGGCCGACAAGAAACTTCGCGACTATCCCGGCCCGATTCGGGTGCTGTAGCCACTCCCTCCGCCTTCCCTTTCCAGTGTGCTTTCCATTCGCCGCAGCCCGCAGCGCAGCGAGTGCACCTGACTATCGAGCTTATCCAGTTCGTCGCGGAAATCCTCCACGAGCTGGCCCATCATTTCGGAATCAGGCTTCGGTTCCTTACGTTCCGTGTAAAACGTCTTCTTCGTATCGTCCAGCTGCATTCCGATATGCTGCAAGGTAAGTTGAATCTCCATCCTTTGTTCCCTCCTCGGAACTTCCTCTCCGCCCCCATGGCGAATCTCCATTCAAGATAGATTCTCGGCGAAAGCGCGCTGTCGAACAAGAAGCTGCGCATGGCCAACACTTGTCGCTGCATGCTATTGTCAGGAAACGCCGTGCGTGTCGCCTGCGGTTATGCAGGCTTCTTGTAAGCGGCCTTAGACCAACAGCAAGAATCAAGAACAAGCCTTGTCATCCGGCGAAATATGCCAACGGAATTAGAGTCCGGCCATTCCGACAATAGTCCGGGGAACATCTCAGCCACGGCTCGATCCGAAAGCTTCGGGGTGCGCGATGTCGTGGCGGCGTACAACGCCAAAGCGCCGGGGCTCTTCGACGGCTACGAACGAATTCCGTTTGGGAGCGTGCATCGGCAGGTTGCGGATCTGCTGCCCGAGTCTTCCGGCAATGTGCTGGACGTGGGTGCGGGAAGCGGTCGGGATGCCGCCTGGTTTGCGGAGCAGGGCCATAGTGTCGTGGCCGTCGAGCCTTCTTCCGGGATGCGCGAGGCGGGCAGTGCGCGACACAAGTCGTCGAAAATTCGCTGGCTTGATGACCGGCTTCCGGCGCTCGAAAAGTTGCTGCGAACCAAATCCTCTTTCGATCTCGTGTGGGTAAGCGCAGTCTGGCACCATCTGCCGGCCAGCCAGAGACATCGGGCCTTTCGCAAGCTCGTTTCGGTGCTCGGCCCCGGTGGCAGCATGATGATCAGCCTTCGCCAAGGCCCGCCCGCGCCGGGACGCCCCATGAGCCACGCCACCTCCGCGGAAATAGAAGGACTGGCGCGACGACACGGATTGCAGGTGATCCGTGTGACGAAAAGCAATGACGCGAGCGGGCGAAAAGCAGTCTCATGGGAGGTCGTTTGGCTGCAGTTGCCGGACGACGGTACGGGCGCATTGCCGCTGCTTCGGCACGTTGTGTTCAATGATCAGAAGTCTTCAACCTACAAACTGGCCCTGTTGCGGGCGCTGTTGCGAATCGCCGACGGCGCCGCAGGCTTCGCGCGTCCCCGAGCGAACGATGATCACGTGGAATTGCCCCTCGGACTGGTGGCGCTCTACTGGATCCGATCCTTCCAGCCGCTGATCAAGGCGGACCTTCCGCAGCAGCCTCGCGGCAATCAGCACCTGGGCTTCGTAAAGGCAGGTTTTCGAGGACTGATGGACCGATCGCCATTCGATCTGCGCGTTGGCCAGCGCTTCAGCGAAAAGGACGCCAAAAATTTGATCCTGGCGATTCGCGAGGCAGCGAACTGCATTCGACGTATGCCGGCCAACTACATTACATACCCCGGAAGCGACAAGCCCGTATTTCCTTGCGTTCGCAGCGGTCCGGTGCGCCTGAAGAACTCTGTCAACATTGACGAGGCCTTTCTGTGGTCGTTAGGTGCCTTTTCGGTGCCGCGCAATCTCTGGCAGGCCATGGGCCGTTATGCCGCCTGGCTGGAGCCTGCGGTTTTGAACGAGTGGATACTGATGATGCGGACTTACGAACAGCGAACCAGTGGGGGTCAGCAATCCTGGGACGCGCACTGGAAGGCTCTCGAATGGCTTGCGCCCGAACACGACACCGATATTGCCCGTAGGCGCGCGGAGACTCTGCGTGCTCATAGTTCTCTGCATTGCGTATGGACCGGAAAGCGGCTGACAAGAAAGTATGAAATCGATCATTGCTTCCCCTTCTCCGCCTGGCCTTGCAATGACTTGTGGAATCTGCTGCCCAGCGACCGCCGGACCAATCAGAACAAGTCCGACCGACTCCCAAGTCCTGATGCGCTGGACAGCGCAAAGTCGCGTCTTCTGGACTGGTGGCATTCCGCATACCAGCAAGACATCCGGCTGAAGGCGACATTCGAGGACGAGGCGCGCAGCGCCCTGCCCGCAACCGGTCTCGGCGAGGACGGCTTCACGCTCGAATCCGTATTCGACGGCCTGATGTTCCAGCAACTGGTTCTGAAACGGGACCAGCAACTTCGCGAATGGCAGCCGGCTTAGTTCGCTTTTTAAGCGCTACAGCAGGCCGGGGATCAGAGCGGCGCGGGTCTTGGGGAAATCGGGGAAGTGGGTGCGGTACCAGGAGCGGCGCCAGAGTGCCCGGGGGACGAGATTGGCGATGCTCCACAGGGCGAAGGCGAGGGCGGGCAGGCACCAGGTCAGCATGGCGAAGCCGAGCCATTCGATGATCTCGCCGAGGAGGTTCGGGCTGCAGCAGAGGTTGAACGCGCCGCCTTTGGGCATGACGCGTTGGTGCCCGCTGCGACGGCGCAGGCCGAGCAGGCGGTAGTCCGACCACAGGTTGAGCCAGGCGCCGCCGATCATCAGGAGTCCGCCTGCAATGAATCGCGGATCGGACAGCCATGCGTCACCGAGCTGGGGAGCAAACGCCAGGTAGGCGCCCAACAGGGCGCCGTTTATCACGTTGAAGGCGCCTCCACTCAGCCACATGCCGGACGGTATCGTGGCGCCCGGCCTGAGCACGACGAGGGGCCACACCAGGGTGCGATGGGCGTAGTGCGCCAGCCACAGCGCAACTGCGATGTTCCCGACCAGGTGTAGATTCCCGCTTGCGAAGTAGACTGCGGGGAACGTAACGAGCGCAGGCAGCTCCATCCAGAACCAGCCCCAGCGGGCGTCGATGTGCTTGCCCCAACCTGCGCCGCCGATCCGGCCGGTGATGTCGCGAACCTTGAAGCTCACTGCAAACGCGAGAACGGCGAGCGCGGCCCAGATCGCGGATAGCAGGGTCAATGGTGCGATCAAGACAGAAGTGAAAGCTGTTCGTCTGGGACCGGGTTCCGTCGAGAACGGCGCGCAGACTTTGGCGGAGCGGCGGGCGGGCGGAACAGCGTGGTCTTGAGGGACGGGCGGGTGCCGCGGTTCAGGCCGTGGCGGCGGCAGGCGCGCTCGAAGCGCTGGCGGAGCAAGTCCGCGTATTGACCCTGGCCGCGCATGCGGCGGCCGAAGGTCGTGTCGTTTTCCCTGCCGCCGCGGATCTGGCGGACGCGGCTCATTACGTGTTCGGCGCGCAGGGGATATTGTTCGGCGAGCCAGTCCTTGAACAGCGGACGGACCTCGTTGGGCAGGCGCAGCACCGCGTAGCCGGCCCACAGCGCGCCGGCCTCGGCGGAGGCCTCGAGAACGGCTTCGAGTTCGTGGTCGTTTAGCGCGGGGATGACGGGCGCGAACATCACGCCGGCAGGAACACCCGCCTCGGTCAGGCGCTCAATGGTCGTCAGCCGGCGGCGGGGCGAGGCGGTGCGCGGCTCCATGCGGCGCTTGAGTTCGTCGTCCAGCGTGGTGATGCTCAGCGCGACCTGGGTAAGGCCCAGCCGCGCCAGTTCGCCCAGCAGGTCAAGGTCCCGCTCCACCAGCGCGGACTTGGTGACGATCGTTACCGGGTGGCGGGTTTCGAGCATGATCTCAAGCAGCGAGCGGGTGGTGCGCAACTGCTTCTCGAACGGCTGGTAGCCGTCGGTGTTTATGCCCAGGGCGATCGGCGAGCATCGATATCCGGGTTTGGCCAGTTCCTTCCTGAGCAACTCGGCGGCATTGGGCTTGTGCACGATCTTGGTCTCGAAGTCGAGGCCTGGCGAGAAGTCCAGGTAGGCATGCGCCGGGCGCGCGAAGCAGTAGATGCAGCCGTGCTCGCAGCCCTTGTAGGGGTTGATGGACTGTTCGAAGCCGACATCCGGAGACTTGTTGCGGCTGATGATGGTCTTGCTGAGTTCGGGGATCAGCTCGGTGTCGGGATGCGGGGCCATCTCGGCGACGCCCGGGTCCGGCTCGTAGGTCCGCCGTTCGAAGCGGCCGGGCAGGTTGCCGCGGGCGCCCCGGCCGCGGATGTTGTGGCCGTGTTCGGGGAGGGTGTCGCGGATGCGCGTGGTCATTCGGGGAATATAACGCGGGTGGCCGGGCGGACGCGGCTATACTCACGCAGCCATGCGCCCGGCCGTCAAGTACAGCATCTGGATCGCGATCGCCGCGATCGTGATCGTGGGCGCCTTCAGCCTGTTTTCGGGCGGCGAGGACGGGGTCGAAGTGCGGGTGGCCGAGGTGACCACCGGAGAGATTCGAAAGACGGTGCTGAACACTCGCGCGGGCACGGTGGACGCCTGCCGGCGGGCGCAGATGTCGCCGGCCTCCGCAGGCCAGATTGCGAGCCTTCCCGTAGCGGAGGGCGACGCCGTGACCGAAGGCCAGGTGCTGCTGGAGGTCTGGAACGAGGACCTGCGCTCCGAAATCGAACTCTCGCAGCGCAACATGGTTGCAGAGCGGTCGCGGGCGGCGGAAAGCTGCACGCGGGCCGACCTGGCGGCGCGCGAGGCGGTGCGGCTGGCCAAGCTGCATGACGACAACCTGGTCTCCGAGGAGGAGCTGGAAAGGGCCCAAGCCGAAGGGGAAGCGCGGGCCGCGTCCTGCAAGGCGGCCAACGATTCCGCAAGCGCCGCCGAGGCGCGCGTGGAAGTCAACCGCGCACGCCTGGAACGCACCATCCTGCGCTCACCCTTCGACGGCGTCATCGCCGAGATCAACGGCGAATTGGGCGAGTTCGTGACACCCTCGCCCATGGGCGTTGCGACGCTGCCCACGGTGGACGTGATCGACAACAACTGCCTGTATATCACCGCCCCGATCGACGAGGTCGATGCGCCGCTGGTCCAGGCGGGGCAAGAAGCCCGAATCCTGCTTGATGCTTTCCCGGACCAGTTCTTTCCCGGCTTCGTGCGGCGCGTTGCGCCTTACGTGCTGGATCTGGAGAAACAGGCGCGCACCGTGGAGATCGAGGCCGAGATCAACAACCCGCAACGCTACGGGCTGATGCCGGGCTACAGCGCCGACGTGGAAGTGATCGTGGACGTGCGCGACGAGGCCCTTCGCGTGCCGACGGAGGCGGTCATCGAGGACGAACGGATCATGGTGCTGAACACGGAAACGGGTCTTCTCGAGGAACGCACGGTCGAGATCGGCCTGGGCAACTGGGAATTCACCGAGATCACCGAGGGCGCCAGGAACGGGGAACTGGTGGTCCTGAGCCTGGACCGGGCGGGCGTCGAGCCGGGCGCGCCGGCAGTGCGCGCAGCGGAATAGACCGCAGCCGATTCCGGCCAGAGGGTATCGCCCGGTGTTGGCCCTCACCAGCGTTTTCCGCGACTACCCGGTCGGCGAGCAGGTGGTGCACGCGTTGCGCAACATCACGCTGGAAGTCGAGGCGGGCGAATACCTGTCGATCATGGGACCGTCCGGGTCGGGCAAGTCCACGCTGCTGAACATCATCGGCCTGCTGGACTCGCCGGACGGCGGCAGCTACCGCCTGCTCGGCGAAGACACCGCGAAGATGTCCGACGACAAGCTGGCGCGCACGCGGCGCGAGGTGATTGGCTTCGTGTTCCAGTTCTTCCACCTGGTTCCGCGCCTGACCGCCTTCGAGAACGTCGAACTGCCGCTGACACTGGCCGGCTGGCGCCGGCGAAAGCGCCGCGAGAAGGTCAGGCGCGCGCTCGAGCGCGTCGAACTGGCCGACCGCATGGAGCACCGCCCGAACCAGCTCTCCGGCGGTCAGCTCCAGCGAGCCGCCATCGCGCGCTCCATCGTCATGTCTCCCAAGTTGCTGCTGGCCGACGAGCCCACCGGCAACCTCGATTCGCGCTCAAGCATGGAAATCATCCGGCTTCTGGAATCGCTGAACGAGGACGGGCTCACGCTGGTCGTCGTGACCCACGACCCGGACCTCGGCCGCCGCGCGCGGCGGCGGCTGACCATGCTGGACGGTCGTATCGGCGGCGACGAGCGCCTCTGAATCCGGGCAGCCATAAGGCAATCGCCGCGCGCCGACCTGCGCCGTCCTCCCGCCCGATTTCGCGTGATAAGGTTGGGAAGCTTGTTTAGCCAACTTGGGAGGAATGGAAATGGCGACACGTGTGGTTTACGGTCTTGCGATCCTTGCTGCTGTCATAGAGGGCGTTGCGCCCGGCGCGGTCCCCGGCGACCTTCTCCCGCTGGCCATGGTCGTGCTCGGAGTGGCTTACGCCGTAATGAACATTGATGCCGCAAATCCGCAGGCGTTTCTGACCACCGCACTGGTGGTCGCCGCCGCCGGCGGAGCGGACGTGCTTTCCAACGTCCCGGCAGTCGGCGGCTTCCTCGACAATATCGTCGATCAGGTTGCGGTCGTCTACCTGTCAGGTGGCGCGGGCGTGCTGGGCGTACGTGCCTGGAACCTGATATCCAAGGGAAGCCTGTAACAGGATTCCTGGGGCGTCGCGCGCACTTAGCGCACCACGCCCTGAATCACCCAAAAGGCGCTTGGTTTCGCGCCCATCCCGCCGGGGCATCCCCGGCGGGATGGGCGCGCGCCATTGAGACTCCGCAAAAGGAACCGGGCGTTTAACGCTCGGCCGCGGCGCGCGCGAGCCCGGTCCGCTTCCAGGTCCGGGCCCAGTAGATGAACGGCGTGTCGATCACGGCGATCAGGAACTTGAATACGTATTTGGCCGCGGCCAGTTGCAGCGCGGTCACGAGATCGACGATCCCCCACCACACGACCAGGCCGTAGATCAGCGTGTCCACGACCTGCGAAAGGAGTGTGGAGCCGGTGTTGCGCAGCCACAGATGCTTCACGCCGGTCGCCTTGCGAATCCGGTGAAACACCCACACGTCGAAGCTCTGGCTCAGTAGATAGGCCAACAGCGATCCGAACACGAAGCGGGGCGTGTAGTCGAACAGCGCCGCCATGGCCTCGTGCATTCTCAAGGCGTACGCGGCCGTGTCCGGATCGGATGTGGGCGCATAGAACAAACCCACCCGGCTGATCACCACCACCATCACGCTGACGGCAAACCCCAGCAGGACCGCCCGCTGCGCCTCCCGCCGGCCGAACTTCTCGCTCAGGAGGTCGGTGGCGAAGAAGATGCTGGAGTAAAGGATGACCGCCATGCTGGTCTCAAGGCCCATGACGGTCGTGAGTTTCGGACCCTGGATATTGGCCATGACGAGGCTCAGGACGATGGCCCCGTAGAGGCCGTAGCGCCCGAAGAACCGGTACAGCAGGATCGCGAACCCGAGGTCCAGCATGACCGTCAGGAACCACAGCCAGGCCTGGTGTTCCTGCAGGAGTTGTTCGAATCCGGCAAACATGGTGGGGCCCCGGTCAATCGGAAGCCGCTACTGTAACCGTTCGGCGTCATCAAGCCACATGAGGCACAATTCATCTGCCCACGAAAACCCAGGCAAATGAAAACCAACGACCTGCTGTTGATGGCGACGCGCTCGATGTTCCGTCACCGGCTGCGCGCCGCCATGATGATGCTCGCCACGTCCATCGGGATCGTGTCGGTGCTGCTGCTGACCGCGCTGGGCGAAGCGGGCCGCCTGTTCGTTACCGGCGAATTCCGGATCCTGGGGACCGAACTCATCATCGTGCAGCCCGGCAATCCCGGCGAATCCGGCTCCAACCCGTTCGGTTTTTCCGGTGAGGCTCCCCGCGACCTGACCTACCGCGACGCGGAAGTGGTGATGCGCGTGCCGGGCGTGATGAAGGCGGCGCCAATGATGATGGGTGCCCTGCCCGCCTCGCGGGGCGGGAAGGAACGGGAATCGTTCGTGATGGGCACCACCCGGGACTATTTCCACATCCGGGGGCTCGACCTGAGTGCCGGAACTTTCTTCCCGCGCATGGACATGGACCGCATTTCCCCGGTGTGCGTGGCGGGAGAACTGCTGGTCAAGGAACTGTATGGCTCCGAACCCGCCCTGGGCACCTGGCTGCGGCTCGGAGACTCCCGCTGCCGGATCGTGGGGCTGCTGGCCGATACGGGCCAGAGCATCGGGATCAACGTGGGCGAGATCGTCGTGGTTCCGGTGGCTTTCGCGGCGACCATGTTCAATACCGAAGCCTTGACCAACATCATGGTCCAGGCCCGCGACCGCGAGTCGGTGCCCGGAGTCATCCGCCGGCTCACCGAACGCCTGAAGGAACAGCATTACGGCAAGCAGGATTTCATAACCATCACCCAGGACGCGGTCCTGTCGGTATTCGACGGCATCTTCAACGCGATTACGGCCGCACTCGGCGGTATCGCCGGGATCAGCCTGATCGTGGCCGGGGTCCTGATCATGAACGTGATGCTGGTAGCGGTCAGCCAGCGGACGTCGGAGATCGGCCTCTACATGGCCATAGGAGCAGCCCGCCGCCAGATCATGCGCCTGTTTATCGGCGAGGCCGCGCTTCTTGCGGTAATCGGGACCGTGTGCGGGCTGGGACTGGGTTACCTGCTGATCTGGTTCGCGCAGCAACTGTTCCCGGCCATTGAAATCCGGCCGCCCTGGTGGGCCGTGCTGGCGGCGGTGATTACCGCCGTGGGCAGCGGCCTGGTGTTCGGAGCGCTGCCCGCGCGCAAGGCGGCCCGCCTGGACCCGGTGCAGGCGCTGAGAGGGCGCATCTGATGAGTCCCGTTGACCTGTTGCGCCTGGCTTTGCGCGCGCTGTCCATGCATCGTCTGCGCACGCTGCTGACCGCCCTCGGCACGGGAATCGGCGTGGCCGCCGTGATTCTGCTGACGTCCATCGGCGAGGGCATGTATGAATTCATGGAGACCGAAGCCACTCGCTTCGGAACGCACTTCCTGGTCATCACGCCCGGAAAGACCGTCACCATCGGCGGACCCCCCGGGCTGAACACCAATACGGTGCGTCCGCTGACCCTGGACGATGCGCTGGCGATCGGGCGACTGAGTTCGGTCAAGGCCGTTGCCCCCGCGGTCATGGGATTTGCGGAAGCGGAACGCGAGGGCATCAAGCGCGACGTGACGGTGCTGGGGACCGGCCCCAGCCTTCCCGAGATATTCTCGCTGGAAGTCGCGTCGGGCCGGTTCCTGCCGCAGGAGGACTTCGAGGCCTCGCGTCCGCTTGCGGTACTGGGCAGCGAAATGAAGCGCCG
Source organism: Gammaproteobacteria bacterium (assembly GCA_009838035.1). NCBI lineage: Bacteria > Pseudomonadati > Pseudomonadota > Gammaproteobacteria > Gammaproteobacteria bacterium. The sequence continues at coordinate 49,127 of VXSK01000022.1, read as the reverse complement.
ACTGTTCGGAGCGGACAACGCGCTGGGACAGTACATCCGTGTTGCCGGGCAGCGCTTCCGGGTGGTCGGAGTGCTCGCCGATGCCGGCACCACGGTCGGCTTCGACATGAACGACATCATCTTTGTGCCGGTCAGGCACACGATGGAAATCTACAACATGCTGGGCGTGCAGGAAGTGGACGTGCGCTACGACGAAAACCGGCCGGCCAGCGAGGTGGAGGGCGACATCACGCGCCTGCTGATCGCGCGGCACGGTTCGGAAGACTTTTCGATAACAACCCAGGACCAGATGCTCAGCACCATGCGGGTGATTCTGAGCACGATCACTTCGGCGGTCGCGGCCCTGGGTGGCATATCGCTGGTGGTGGGCGGAGTGGGCATCTTCACGATCATGACCATCTCGGTTCAGGAGCGCATCTTCGAGATCGGCCTGTTTCGCTCGCTGGGGGCCCGGCGTCGCGAGGTCCGCCGCCTGTTCATGGCCGAAGCGCTTGCGCTAGGAGCCGCCGGCGGCCTGCTCGGACTGGCCCTGGGCCAGGGCGCGGCCTGGCTGCTGAGCGCGCTGTTCCCGGTCATCCCGGTCAGTATTTCGGTGGCCTATACCATTGCAGCCCTGATGATCGCGGTGCTGATCGGAATCCTCGCGGGCGTGGCGCCCGCGGTGCGCGCGGCGCGCATGAACCCGGTGCTGGCGCTGCGCGCCGAATAACCCCCTTTTTTACACAAGAGGAGCAGCAACTTGATTGATCTTTACTACTGGCCGACGCCCAACGGCTTCAAGATCGCCATCATGCTCGAGGAGTGCGGGCTACCTTACGACATCAAGCCGGTCAATATCGGCGCGGGCGACCAGTTCACGCCCGAGTTCCTGGCGCTGAACCCCAACCACCGGATGCCCGTGATCGTCGACAACGACGCGACCGGCGGCCCGCTTTCGGTGTTCGAGTCGGGCGCCATCCTGGTTTACCTGGCCGACAAGACCGGGCGCTTTCTGCCCACGGATACGCACCAGCGCTTCGACGTGATGCAATGGCTGTTCTGGCAGATGGCCGGGCTGGGGCCCATGGCCGGCCAGGCGGGCCACTTCCTCATCTACCAGGAAGGCAAGCACGAGTACGCTACCGAGCGCTACACGACCGAGTACGGACGCTTGCTGGCGGTCATGGAGCGCAGGCTCAGGGACCGCGATTACCTGGCCGGCGAGTATTCGATCGCGGACATGGCCTGCTATCCCTGGGCGGCCCCCTACGAGAGGCTCGGCCAGAGCATCGAAGAGTTGCCTCGGGTGGCTGCCTGGATCGAGAGGCTGCGCGCACGTCCGGCACTGCAGCGTGGAATGGATGTCGGCAGGGAACTGCGGTCCGACAAGCCGCTGACCGAGGAGCAGCGCAAGATGCTTTATGGTCAAACGGGCAAGAAGACACTGGAGAAGGCATGAAGCTGTACGACTACGCCCATGCGCCCAACCCGAAGCGCCTGCACATTTTTCTGGCCGAGAAGGGCCTGGAGATGGAGCGCGTGGAGGTCGACCTGGTCAAGAAGGAGCAATTGAATCCCGAGTACCGGGAGGTCAACCCGCTCTGCCAGGTGCCGGTGCTGGAGACTGACGACGGCACGCGCATCAGCGAGTGCGTTGCCATATGCCACTATCTGGAGGATCTGTACCCGGAGCCCAATCTGTTCGGATCAGGTCCCGACGAGCGCGCGCAGGTGCTGATGTGGAACCACATCGTCGAGCAGGAAGGCATGCCCGGGCTCGCCGAAGCCCTCCGCAACAGGATCAACAACTTCAGGGACCATGCGTTGCCGGGTCCTGTGGCCTACGCCCAGATTCCCGAACTGGTGGAGCGGGGCCGCAAGCGCGCCCGGCACTTCCTGGATTTCATGGACCGCCGGCTGACCGGCCGCGACTACCTGGCGCTGGACCGATTCACGATCGCCGACATCACGCTGCGGGTGGCCGTTGACATGGCCGCACGAATGGCAAGCAAGTTCGATCTCGCCGTGCTGGAAGACCGTGCGGAGCTGGCCGCCTGGCACGCCCGCGTATCCGAACGTCCCAGCCTCCACGGAGCGGCGTGACGACGCATGCTTGAACTCGGCCTATCCCTCGTCTTCGCCTACCTGATCGGCTCGATCAATTTCAGCCTGACGCTGGGCAAGCTCCGGAACCTGGATGTACGCAAAACGGGCAGCGGCAACGCCGGCGCCACCAATGCCCTGCGCGCCGCGGGATTCTGGTTTGCCCTGGCGGTCATGGTCGGCGACGTGGGCAAGGCGATCCTGGCGGTGGGCCCGCTCGCCACGCTGGCCTACTCGTTTGCGGAGAACCCGACGTTTTCGCTGACCTGGGTCCAGGTGGCCGCGGGAGCGTCCGTGACCGCGGCGCATTGCTATCCGCTTTGGCACGAGTTCCGGGGCGGCAAGGGGTTCGCCACGCTGCTCGGCTCGTACCTGGTGCTGCACGCGCCGCTGGTGGGCGCGGTGCTGGCCGTCTGGGTGATCGTGATGATCCTCAGCGGCTACGTGGGACTGGCGACCATGGTGGCGGCCGTTTCGGCGCCCGTGTTCCTTGCTTTCTTCATGCCCGAGGCGCCGCCGGAACTGTTCTGGCTGGCGGCCGCGGCGGGTGCGTTCACGGTTTTGACGCACCGCGACAATATCCGCAACCTGCTCGACGGATCGGAGCATAGTTTCAGGAAGGTGCGGGTCGATCACTGGTTCAAGAGCGGCGGGTAGGGCCTTAAGTCCTGTACGACCGGCACGTACTGCTGGGAGCGCTCAATCCGGCATTGCTCCGGCAAATCACGCTGCTCGAAATCCACGATTCGCTGCCGTCCACCAACGAGCGGTTGCTGCAGGTTCCGGATACGCCGACTGCCGGCAGCCTGGCGGTATGCCTCGCCGGCCATCAGAGCGCCGGGCGGGGGCGGAACGGAAAGAGCTGGCATTCGCCGTCCGGCGCCGGATTGCTGCTAAGCGTGAGCCGGACCGCGCCGAAGCCCCCGGACGGTTCCCTTGCCCTGGCGCTGGGCGTCGCGATTGCCGAAGGCCTGGAGGCCTTCGTATCCGACCGCGTGGAATTGAAGTGGCCCAATGACCTGGTGACGCAGGACCGCAAGCTGGGCGGCATCCTGGTCGAGACCTCCTCGCAAGGCGGAGCCGAAACCCGCGTGGTTGCGGGCCTGGGCATCAACATCCGGGTAAACGAAGAACAGCGTAAGCTGGTCACCGGGGCGGGCGGCATGCACCCGGCCGGCCTTTCGGAGCTCAATCTGCAGAAAGCGCCCGAGACCAACGACCTGGCGGTCGCCATGATCACGGCGATTGCAGGAGTGCTGGATTCGCATCCCGTCGACGGTTTCGGCCGCTGGACGGACGACTGGAAACGGCGCGACTGGCTTGCGGGAAAGCGAATCGAGGCACGAAGCGGCGCCGATACGCACGTGGGCACGGCCACCGGAGTCGATTCGTCGGGCGCCCTGCTGCTTGAGGAATCCGGCGGCGAACGGCGCATCCTGTCAGCGGAGATCCGCTTGTGAACGCCGCTTCTTCACGTGTCCTTCTGATCGATCTGGGCAATACGCGGATCAAGTGGGCCTGGCTGCCCGGCGATGGGAAGGAACCTGAAAGCGCGGGCGCCGTACGCACCGGCGATGGGCTGTCCGGGCTGTCTTTCCTCGATGGCGAAGAGGCGATAGCCGGCGCGGTGGCTTGCAACGTGGCGGGCATTGAACTTGGACGCAAGCTGGCCGGACTGGTGCGGGAAAGACTGTCCGTCGAACTTGTTTTCGTGCAGGCGCAAGCCTCCGCCTGCGGCGTCACCGCCGCCTACGCCAACCCCCTGAACCTGGGCGCGGACCGCTGGGCGGCCCTGATCGGCGCGCACGCGCTGGGCCCCGCCGACTATTGCATCGTCGACGCGGGTAGCACCGTGACCTTGGACCTGCTGCTGGCCGACGGTCGGCATCTGGGCGGCTATATCGCGCCCGGCCGGGAAATGAGCCTGGCCGCCATGGCGAAGGGAACGGCCGGACTCGCCTTGAGGCTCAGGGACCATGCCGGCCGGTCAGGCGATCTCGCACCCGGCACCGACAGCGCCGAAGCCATGGAGAAAGGAACGCTGGCGGCGCAACTGGGCATGATCCGCTCGGGCATGGAAAGGCTGGCAAGCGAGGGAGGGGGTTCACCGGCACTGCTCCTGACCGGCGGAGGCGCCGACGCCCTGCTAGCCACTGGCGAACTGCCGGAAGCGCGATTGACGCCGGACCTGGTGCTGCGCGGGCTGGCCGCGCTCGCGTTAGAATTGCGCGTCGGGCCGGAATAGCTCAACTGGTAGAGCACCCGCCTTGTAAGCGGAAGGTTGCGGGTTCAAGTCCCTCTTCCGGCACCAGTGGTGATGTAGCTCAGCTGGTTAGAGCGGCGGACTCATAACCCGCAGGTCGGTGGTTCAAGCCCACCCATCACCACCACTTTCTTGCACGTGGCGCTACGTGACCCGGATGACGATCTTGCCGATCTTCTGGCCGCTTTGCATGTAGTCGATCGCGTCGTAGATGTCGTCCCAGTCGAAGACGCGGTCGATGACGGGCCTGATGTCGTTGCGGACCATGGCCCGGATGAGGTCCGTGAACATGCGCCGGCTGCCAACGATGATGCCCCTAACGGTGAGGTTCTTGAGAATGAGGTTCGGCAGCTTCGTCAGGACCGGGGGCTCCTGCGGTTCCTGGTGGTGGACCACCGGGTTGGCGCCGATGTGCATGATGCGGCCGTTGGAGGCGGCGGCCATCAGGCAGTTCTCCATTTCGCCTAAACCCACATTGTTGAGAATGATGTCCGCGCCCTCGCCATCGGTGAGTTCCAGCACCTCCGCGGGCCAGTCCGGGCTGGTGCGGTAGTTCACGCCGAGATCGGCGCCAAGTTCCTTCAGGCGGGCAAGCTTCGCGTCGCTCGATGACGTCATGATGCATCGCGCGCCCAGCATCTTGGCCCATTGCATTCCGAACACGGACACCGCGCCGGAACCCAGGGTCAGGACCGTATCGCTGGCCCTGGCCGCACCCGCTTCCACCACGGCGTTCCAGGCAGTGAGGCCCGGGCTTTGCAGGGTGCTGGCCTCCTCGTAACTCAGGCTGTCGGGCAGCCTGATCAGCGCCGCCGCCGGCACGACGACCTGCTCGGCGAGAAAACCGTCGACGGTGGCGGAGTAGTCCTGTTCCGACATGGACGCGTGCCAGTCGCCGTCCAGCCATTGCCAGTAATGGCTCATGGTCACCCGGTCGCCGACCCGGACGTTTCCCACGCCGGCGCCGACCGCGATGATGTCGCCGGCATTGTCGCTCAGCGGGACGCGGGTATAAGGCATGACGGTCTTGCCCAGACTGCCGTGCATGATGGTGAGGTCGCGGGCGTTGATGCCGGTGGCGCGCACCCGCATGACCGCTTCGCCGTGGCCGGGAACGGGCTCGGGCCGCTCAACCGCATGCAGGGCCAGGCCCTCGCTGTAGTCCCCTATTTCAAAGACTTTCATGGCGCGCGCCCGTTCCCGCGCGGCTACGACCCGTAGGTGTCCTTGTATTCCTCTATGTAGTCGTGGTACTCGGTCCAGTTCTCCACGTCGAAGATTTTCGGCGCCTTCAGTTCCAGCGACTTCCGGGCCCCGGCCGGTAGTTCGTCGATGCTGGCCAGCTTTGTGCCGTAGGCCCGGCCGTAACTGCGGCCTTCGTGGCCGCCCATGCCGACCCACGGTCCCCAGCTCACCAGGTTCTGGAACTGGCAGAAGGCCGGCGCGTTGTTGATTTCCGGATTGGCCACGTCCTCCAGCCTTGCGGCGTGGACGAACAGGGAATCCCAGTAGTGGGTGCGGCCGGGCGATTCCTTCGGCCATTCTTCCGGGTCGAACGGGCTGGGATACGAAAAATGCGAGGCAATGGGCACGAAGACCATGCCGCCGTATGTTTCCATGCGCAGGGGCGTTGGGTGGACCGTGGCCTCCGGCGGAGTCTCCACCCCGTCGGGACCCATTTTCACATTCAGCGGTCCGCCGAGGAACGTCCAGGGCTCCCTGACTTCTCCCGTAATCGGGTTTTCCCAGGACTCCAGCACCTCGTCCGTGTCGAACTTGCAATAGACGCCGCACTCGAACACCTTGAATGCGTACTGGTTGTCCTCCAGCGGACTGCACTGCGTGACGTTCAGGTTATTCATCGTGAACAGCGGTATGAGGTTGCCGTCGTTCATGTAGGCGTAGAGATGCAGGCGGTAGAACCTGTAGACCGTTTCCTCCGCGGCGGAACCCGATACCTTGGCGCGCACGCGGGCGCGGACGGCAGGGTCTTCGAGGTCCAGTTCCAGATCCAGCGGCGTCTCGGCCGCGCATCCGGTAAGCACGCCGCCCGTCAGCGCGGTTCCGGCGCCCGCCAAAATGGCTTCGCGCCGATTCAATGCAAATTGTCCCATTTGTCCCTCCTCTCCCTAACTTGTGGCATGCCTATGGGGCGGGGATGGATGATAGCGCGCCTCTTTCGAGGGCGAGATGCCCTCGCTTCCAGGGCTACTTCATGGGGTTGTTCTCGTCCATGAACGCGCCGTCGATCAGAGTGACGCCCTTCTCCTTGGCCTTGGCGATCATGGACTTCAGCGCCACGCCGCGGACAAAGCCGGGAATGCGCTCGATAAAAGGCGCCGCATCCGGCGCGAACTTCACTTCATCATCGATCTCGTTGGCTTCCGCCAGAGCGTTTTCATCGGACATTTTCAGTCACCTCCGTGGCCCAACTATAGGCCAACAATCCGTCGGCGAGCTTGGGTTCGAACCAGGTGGACTTGGGCGGCATGATCTCGCCGGCGCCCGCCACGTCCATCAGGGCCTGCATGGGCGTGGGGTAGAGCGCTACGGCAACCGACACGTCGCCTCCGTCCACGCGCCGCTCCAGTTCTTCAAGACCACGCGCGCCGCCCACGAAGTCGATCCGCGGGTCGGTACGCGAATCCTCGATTCCCAGAATCGGCGCCAGCAGATGTTTCCCCAGCAGGCTTACGTCCAGGCTGCCGACGGGATCGTCTTCCGGCGCAAGGCCCGCACGCAGCCGCGCCCGGTGCCAGTTGCCGTCCAGGTAGAGTCCGTATTCGCGGGATCGAGCGGGTCGTGCCGGTCCTGGCGAAGCGGTCACCTCGAAACAGGCGGACAACGCTTCAAGGAACGACGCGGGGCTGTACCCGTTCAGGCCCGAGACGACACGGTTGTAGTCGAGGATCCTCAATTCGTCGGCAGGAAAGGTGGCCCCGATCAGCCACTGCGCTTCGGGCCGTCCATCATGCGCCGCCGCGGCCCGATTGCCCGCGGCAACGCGGTGGTGGCCATCGGCGATGTACAACTCGCCCAGATCGGCAAACGCCTTCGTGATCCGCTCCATTGAGGACTCGTCATCCACCACCCAGACGCTGTGCTCGGTAACCGCACCGCCCTGCTCCAGGGTTGCTTCGCAATCGGGGGCAACCTGCGTTGCTGCGGCAATCAGCGCAGCCAGGCCTTCATGCGCGCGGTGCGCCAGCATGACCAGCCCGGTCTGCGATTCCAGCGCCTGGATCAGCCTTGAACGCACCGTTTCCTTGTCGGGACGGGTCAGTTCGTGGCGGCGCAGCGTGCCCGCGCGATAGCTCTCCACCGAAACCAGCAGCACGATTCCGGTTTGCGCATGGTCCCCGCTCCGTACCCGATATAGGTAATAGGCCGGTTTGGCATCACGGGCGATCACGCCGCTCGCCAGGAATTCATCAAGCGTCCGACGCGCCTTGGCGTAGTGCTGCTCCGGCCCGCTGTTGTCGGAGTCGGACATGGCAGCCTCCGGCAGCGAAAGGCGGAAGAAATCGTGGGGCCGACCGGCGATTCGTGCTCGGGCTTCGTCAATGCTCACTACGTCGTACGGCGGAGCGATGGTCTCGGAAGCCTGTCCCGGCGAGGGACGCAATGCGCTGAAAGGTGCTACCTCAAGCATGCAGGGGACCAGGCCGAAGCGCTCATTTACCGCGTATCAGGAGTGCGGGCGGGACGCCGCGAGGGGCATGACCTCGCTCCCGGGTTTCGATCATGGGAATCAGATCAAGTCGAGCACTTCGAAGGCGACGCGGTCGCCGGACTCCAGCGCTCCTTCCATGCCGCGGTTGGCCACGGCCGTGTGTTCGCCGCAGAAGTGCACCCGGCCATGCTGCTTGCCCACCTCGGGTGCGTACTTCATGACCTGGCCCGGCTTCCAGACCGCCCAGTCGCCCGCCGAGTCGGGATCGTTGTACCACGACTGGTAGGCCATGACCTCAAGCTGGCCCTTGGCGGCCGGGCGCAGGCGCTCGATGTCCGCAACGATATGGGCGGCGGCTTCATCGTCCGACAATCGATCCTGCTCCACCGCCAGCGCGCCGCGCGTCCAGCTCGTGAGGCTGGTGACTTCGTCCGGCGTGTCGCCCTTGCGCTCGCCGACCACCATTCCGGCGAGCGAATCGGTCCACATGTTGGGCGAAAGGCCGTCGTCCTCCCAGAAGGGACGCTTCGCGACCATGTGCAATTGGTTGAGTATCTGGGAATCGACGTTTTGTGCCGCCTCGGCCTGCAATCCTTCAAGCCCGGGCTCCAGGTTCAGATGACGCAGCAGGGAGCATGGGAGCGAGCAGACCACGCGGCCGGCGTAATGACGGCTGCCGTCCTCGCAATGCACTTCGACGCGGGAACCGGTATCGGTGATGCCCGTGACGCGGCGCTCCAGCAGCACCTCCGAGTTCAGCGCAGCGGCCATGGCCTCGGGTATCGACTGGTTGCCGTTCACAGCCGTGTACGCGGACCCGCCGTCCGGACCGGTAAACCCCTCCACAGCGGCCCCGAACCGCATCGCGAACAACACGAGTGCGGCGGACACCTCGTCGGCGTTGTTGCCCCAGCCCGGGTTGTTGTTGTAGCAGAGATCGACAACGGCATCGGTCTCGCCCTGACCGGTCAGGTATTCGCGCAGCGACACGTCGAGGTGAGCAAACTCGGGCGATACCCAATCCGGCGTCGTGGGATACGGGTTATTCGTAAACATCTTGAAATTCAGGTAGGCCCAGGGCGGGAACTGGCGGGACTGCTCGGGCAGCGGGTTCAATGCGTGCGTGGGCCATTCCTCCATGGGAATGATCTCGCCATTCAGGGCCAGTGTGCGCACGCGGAAGAACTCGACCATCGCGTCCAGGTTCACCAGCCCTACGCCGAGCTCCTGGATGACCTGCATCAGGCGCGCGTAGCCGGCCCCGAAACTCGTGCCTCCGGCTTCGGGCGAACCGGGTATATGCCGGTAGGACAGGACCCGCCCGCCCACGCGGTTGCGCGATTCCAGCACCTTGACGCTCAGGCCTTCCGACTCGAGCAGCCGCGCCGCCTGCAGGCCGGACAGCCCGGCGCCGATCACGATCACATCGCTGTCCGTCGCCGGCAATCCGTTACCGTTTGCAGCCGCATTGTCTTCGTTGCTGGGGCTCCGGCCGCAGCCGGCCAGCACGAATGCGGTGGCGCCGATGCCCTTTACCGCGTCCCGCCGATTGAATTTCCTCACTGTCTCCCGCCTCCTCCTCGTTGGGATGGACGCAAGAGTATAAGGCCCTCCGGACCGTCGCGCCCGATACCGCGTAGCGGATAAACTGAGCGGATGCGCTTATTGATTGCGGGCGGCGGACCGACCGGGCTGTACCTGGCCATTTCGATGCTGCGGCGCTCGTCGAGTCACCGAATCACGGTGCTGGAACGCAACCGGCCCGACGACACCTTCGGCTGGGGCGTGGTGTTTTCCGACGCGACGCTCGACAACCTGACCGAAAACGACCCAAAGACCGCCGGCGAAATCCGCGGGCGGTTCACCCACTGGGACGACATCGAGGTGCACTTTCGGGGCCGCAAGCTTCTGTCCGGCGGTCACGGCTTCTGCGGAATCGGGCGCAAGCGGCTGCTGCGCATCCTCCAGCGCCGGGCTTCTGAACTGGGCGCCGAACTGCGCTTCGAAACCGAGGCGGAACCGGACCTCGACCTGTATCGCGACCACGACCTAGTCGTTGCCACCGACGGCGTCAACAGCCGCTTTCGCCAGGCTTACGCTCCGCACTTCGACGTGGAGATCCAGACCCGGCCCAATTACTTCCAGTGGCTTGGCACGCAAAAGCACTTCGAGGCCTTCAACTTCATATTCAAAGAACTTGAGGAGGGCTGGATCTGGGCGCACGCCTACCGCTTCGAGGACGGTTTTTCGACCTTTATCCCCGAGTGCAGCTCGGGCGCCTGGGAGCGGCTCGGGTTCGGCGAAATGGGCCAGGAGGAGAACTGCCGGGCGCTGGAAAAGATATTCGCGCGACATCTGGGCGGACACCGGCTGGTGAGCAACGCCGGCCATATCGAGGGCCACGCCTGGCTGAACTTCCGCCGGGTGCACTGCGGGAAGTGGCGCTACCGCAACCTGATCCTGGCGGGGGACGCGGCGCACACAGCCCATTTCTCGATCGGCTCCGGCACCAAGCTGGGGCTGGAGGACGCCATCGAGCTGGCCGAGGCGCTCAACGGCGGCGGCGCCACCGACGAGGCGCTCCAGGAATACGAGGAGAGCCGCAGGCTGGAGGTGATCAAGCTGCAGTCGGCGGCGCGCAATTCCACCGAGTGGTTCGAGAACGTGCCCCGCTATGCGCGCTTCGCGCCGCAGCAGTTCAACTATTCGCTGCTGACCCGCAGCCAGCGGGTAAGCCACGAGAACCTGAGGCTGCGCGACAGCCGCTGGCTCAAGCGGATGGAGCGCTGGTACAGCCGGCGGGAAACGGGCAGCGCACGCGCGGTCGCGCCGATGTTCGTGCCTTTTCGAATCAAGGACCTGGAACTGTCCAACCGCGTGGTGGTGGCGCCGATGGACATGTACAGCGCGGTGGACGGAACCGTAGGCGACTTTCACCTCGTGCACCTGGGGTCGCGCGCGCAGGGCGGCGCGGGACTGGTGTTCACCGAAATGAGTTGCGTGTCTCCCGAGGGGCGGATCACGCCGGGCTGCGCCGGCGTGTACCGCCGGGAACACGCCGATGCCTACCGGCGCATCGTCGACTTCGTGCACGAACACAGCGAGGCCCGTATTGCACTGCAGATCGGGCACTCGGGCCCCAAGGGCTCCACCCGCCTGATGTGGGACGGAATGGACCAGCCGCTGGAATCCGGGAACTGGCCGGTGATGGGGCCATCGGAGAAAACCTACCGGCGTGGCGGCCAGGTTCCCCGCCCCATGACCCGCGCCGACATGGACGAGGTCGTGGAACAATTCCGGCAAGCGGCCCGGCTCGGCATTGAGGCCGGCTTCGACTGGCTGGAGCTGCATTGCGCCCACGGCTATCTGCTGTCCTCGTTCATCTCTCCGCTGTCCAACCGGCGCCGCGACCAATACGGCGGGTCGCTCAGGCGCCGCCTGCGGTTCCCGCTGGAGGTGCTGGAAGCCGTGCGCGGCATCTGGCCCGACGAGCGGCCCCTGTCGGTGCGGATTTCGGCCACCGACTGGGTCAAGAGCGGCGTGACCGGCGAGGATTCGGTTGAGATCGCGCGCGCCATGACCGCGGCCGGCGCGGACATCATTCACGTATCGGCGGGACAGACCTCCACCCGCGCGCGGCCGGTCTACGGCCGCATGTTCCAGACGCCGTACTCGGACCGGATCCGCAACGAGGCCGGCGTGCCAACGATCGCGGTCGGGAACATCTACGAGACCGACCACGTCAACAGTATCCTGGCCGCCGGCCGAGCCGACCTGTGCGCGCTGGCCAGGCCGCATCTCAGCGACCCGTACTGGACGCTGCACGCCTCCACGGCCTTGGGCCACGGCCGGCAGCATTGGCCCATACAATACCTGTCGGGCAAAGAACAGGCCGAGCGCCTTGCGGCCCGGGCGGCACTGTTGCAGGAAGCGGACATATGAACTTCAGTCCCGAGCATTTCCTGATGGAATTGCGTGGGCGCGTGGCCGTCATTACGCTCAATCGCCCGGAACGCAAGAACCCGCTGACGTTCGACTCCTATGCGGAACTCCGGGACACCTTCAGGTCGCTGGATCGCAATGCGGAGCCGCGCGCAGTCGTGATACATGGCGCCGGCGGCAATTTCTGCTCCGGCGGAGACGTGCACGAGATCATCGGCCCGCTGCTGGAAATGGACGGGACGAATCTCCTGAACTTCACACGCATGACCGGCGACCTGGTGAAGGCCATGCGCTCCTGCCCCCTGCCCGTCATCGCCGCCGTCGACGGCATTTGCGCGGGGGCCGGGGCGGCGATCGCCATGGCCGCCGATCTAAGGGTCGGCACGGCGCGTAGCCGGACCGCTTTCCTTTTCACCCGCGTGGGACTGGCGGGCTGCGACATGGGGGCCTGCGCGCTGCTGCCGCGCATCATCGGGCAGGGGAGGGCAACGGAATTGTTGCTGACCGGACGTTCGATGAGCGGCGACGAGGCGCGGGAAACCGGGTTTTTCAACCGCCTCGCGGAACCGGAACGGCTTCTGGACGAAAGCCTGGAGTGGGCCGGGCAACTCGCGTCCGGTCCCAACTTCGCGCACGCGATCACCAAGAACCAGCTCAACCTGGAGTGGGACATGCCGCTGGATCTTGCGATCGAGTCGGAGGCGCAGGCGCAGGCCATCTGCATGCAGACCGGTGATTTCCGGCGCGCCTACGAGGCATTCGTGAAGCGCGAGCGACCGGAATTCAGGGGAGACTGACCGGAAGTGAGCGTGCTGCGTCCCAGCCAGGCCGATCTGCTGCGCCTTGCGCTCGACACCGGCGCCTTGCTGTTCGGCGAATTCACAACCAAGGGCGGGCGGGCAAGTCCTTATTTCTTCAACTCCTCGAAGCTGTGCACCGGACGCGGTTCGCTGGTGGCCGGCCAGGCCCTGGCGGAGGCGGCCATGGGGTCGGGACTGCGTTTCGACATGCTCTTCGGCGCGGCCTACAAGGGCATACCGCTGGCCGCCATTACGTCGCTGGCCCTGGCGCAGGGCTACGGCCTGGACGTCCCGTACGCGTACAACCGAAAGGAGCGCAAGGACCACGGCGAAGGCGGAGCCGTGGTGGGAGCGGCACTGGGCGGCCGCGTTCTGATCGTCGACGACGTGCTGACCGCCGGCACCTCCGCGCGCGAGGCGGTGGGCCTTGTGCGGGATGCCGGAGCCGAACCCGTGGGCTTGCTGTTGTTGCTGGACCGGCAGGAACGCGGTTCCGGCAAGCTCAGCGCGGCCGGGGAACTGGCTGACGTATTCGGTATCGGCGTCTGCTCCGTATTCGGACTGGACAGCCTGCTCGGTGCGATGCGCGCGACCGGAATGGACCCCGACGCACAAGAGCGGATCGCGGCTTACCGAAAGAAATACGGCGCGCCCTGATCCTCCTCAGGTGCGGCCGGTGTGGCCGAAGCCGCCCTCGCCCCGCTCGGATGCCGTGAATTCTTCGACCACGTCGAAGGCCGCCCGCGCTACCGGCAACAGCACCAGTTGCGCCACCCGCATTCCGTCCTCCAGCACGAAGGGTTTGTCGCCGCGGTTCCAGCAGGACATCATGATCTCGCCCTGGTAGTCGGAGTCGATCAGTCCCACCAGGTTGCCGAGCACTACGCCGTGCTTGTGGCCGAGGCCGGAGCGCGGAAGTATGACCGCGGCCAGTTCCGGATCGGCGATATGCACCGCGATGCCCGTATGTACGAGGCGGGTCTCGCCCGGCTTCAGCGTAAGCGGCTCGTCCAGGCAGGCGCGAAGGTCCATGCCGGCCGATCCCTGCGTTTCATAACGGGGCAGCCGGGCTCTTTCATTGAGAATCCGTAGCTGGATCGCGCAACCCCGCTGATCCGCGGGCCGCGCCGGTCGGCTCACTGCGCCGAACTCCGGGTCCGCAGCAGCGTTACTTTCTCCAGTCCGCAGCGTTCGGCGATCAGGCCGATCAACTGCCGCGCCATCTCCGGCTTGGCGCACTTCCCGATCCGCCGGCCGCCGCCTTCCCATACGACCCTCGCCGACGTCGCCACGTCCCCGAACCCGCGATCCTCGCCGACCCGGTTGCCGACCACCATGTCCACGCCCTTGGACTCAAGCTTGGCGCGCGCGTTCTCCTCCACCTGCTGGGTCTCGGCGGCGAAGCCGACCAGGAAAGGCCGCTCGGGCAGTCGGGCCACGCCGGCCAGAATGTCGGGCGACGGCTTCAGTTCCAGCGCTTCCGCGGAGTCCCGGCGTTTCAGCTTTTTGGTGCTGTAACGCGCCGGAGTGTAGTCCGACACGGCAGCGCAGGCGATGAAAACGTGGCAGTCGTTCGCCCGCTCCATCACAGCATTGAGCATTTCGTCGGCAGTGACCACGTCCAGGCGCTCGACTCCCGCCGGCGTAGGCCGCGAAGTGGGTCCGGTCACCAACTGAACGTCGGCGCCGGCCCGCGCCGCCGCTTCGGCAAGCTCGAATCCCATCGTCCCGGTGCTCCGGTTGGACAGGAATCGCACCGGATCGATCGGTTCCCGCGTCGGTCCGGCCGTAATCAGCACCCGCTGCCCGGCCAGTTGGTCCGACACGCCGACGCTCCGCTCCAGCGCCTCGATGATGTCCGGAACCGCGCTCATGCGACCCTCGCCAACGTCGCCGCAGGCCTGCTGTCCGTGATCGGGACCCACCAGTACGCATCCGCGCTCGCGCAGCGAGGCGCAATTTTCCTGCGTGGCCCGGTTGCTCCACATATTGCGATTCATGGCCGGCGCCACCAGCACCGGAGCATTGCTCGCCAGGCATACCGTGCCGAGCAGGTCGGAGGCTTCGCCGCGAGCCAGGCGCGCGATCGTATTGGCGGTAGCGGGGGCGATGACGATGCAATCCGCCCACCTCGCCAGCTCGATATGGCTCATCGCCGCCTCGGCCGCTTCGTCCCAGAGCGAGCAGCGGGCCGGCGCACCCGTAACGGCCTGCATCAAAAGCGGGGAAATCAGCTTCGCGCCGCCTTCGGTCAGGACCGCGCGAACCTCCGCGCCATGCTCGGACAGCCGGCGGGCCAGCTCCGGGGCACGGTACGCGGCGACGCTGCCGCTTACGCCCAGCAGGATCTTCTTGTTCGTCAGGATGTGCATGGTCGCCGCCCATTATCCCAGCAAACGCCGGTGTCGCGTCATTTCTTTGCAAACGCGCCGCCATTCGCCCTTTGCCGCGCGCCCGTCGGCTTGCACACTGTCAGTGTGCTGTCCCCTAAGTTCCTTGCCTTTCAGAGCGGGCCTGAAGCGTCAATGCAAGGCGCCGTCCGCAGGGAATACGCCCGTATTGCCCAGGACGACAACGCCGCAGTGGCGCTTCAGGCCCGCTCCCGTAGGGCGCGGCCCCTGTGGCCCGTGGCCGCGTTGCGCCCCTTGGCAATGGAAGACACCATTCCCGGCGGAACGCGCCTCGCCACACGCCACAGGGGACACGCTGAAAGGCAAGGAACTTAGGGGACAGCACACTAGCATGGCCGGTTCAAGGATTAGCCAGTGGCCGAGTTCCACGCGACCCCGGGAACGGCTTCTGAACGAGGGAGTCGACAGCGTGTCGGATGCCGAGATGCTGTGCATTCTTCTGGGATCGGGCGCCGCCGGGATGTCGGCGCTGGAGCTGGCGCAGGAGTTGCTGGTGCGCTTCGGCGGCCTGCGCGGGGTATTCGCGGCCACGCCCCGCGAACTCGCCGGGGTGCACGGAATCGGCGCGGCCAAGGCCACCGTGATCGCGGCCGCTCGTGAATGCTATGCCCGGTCGCTGAAGGAAAAGATCACGACAGGGCGCCGACTGGGCAATTCGGCCGACAGCGAGCGCTTCCTGCTGGCCCGGCTGCGGGACCGCCGCTACGAGACCTTCTGCTGCATGTTTCTCGATTGCCGAAACCGGGTGCTGGCCTTTGAAGAGATCTTTCACGGCACCCTCGACAGCGCCATGGTCTATCCGCGGGAAATCGTGCGCCGCGCCATGGAACGAAACGCGGCGGCGGTCATCCTTGCCCACAACCACCCGTCCGGCGTGGCGGAGCCCAGCCAGGCGGACCACCTGATTACCGAGCGCATCCGCAAGGCGCTGGAACTGATCGACGTGCGGGTGCTAGACCACTTTATCGTCGGACACGACGGATGCGCTTCGCTCGCGCGCCTGGGGGCGCTTTAGTGCCGTGTCATACTTCAGTCGCGGAGCGAGCCCAGCGCCCCTTCGCGGGTCGCATGCACCGGGATGATCTTGTCGAACCCGGTCATCTCGAAAACAATCCTGACCCGCGGCGTCATGGAACATAGCGCGAATTTCATGCCCTGCTCCTGCAATTCCCTGGCGATCATCAGGAACGCGCTCAGTCCCGCGCTGCTGACTTCCGTGACTTCATGGCAATCGACGACGACTGTTTTTTCGTCGCCCAGCACTGCCTGCATGGAACGCTTGAAGTCTAATGCGCTGGCTCCGTCAATGCGGCCCGCCGCGTAGGCGATCAGCGTTCCGTCTATAGTCTCGGTGCGAATCTGCATCGGACCAGTGGCTCCCCCGAAGCCAGCTATTTCCGCATTCTAGCACCTGCGAATCCGGCCGCGAGGCGCGCTGAAACTACTTGATCTTGGCTTCCTTGTAGGTAACGTGCTTGCGCGCGCGCGGGTCGTATTTCTTCACTTCCATCTTCTCCGGGTGCGTCCTGCGGTTCTTCGTGGTCGTATAGAAGTGACCGGTCCCGGCCGTGGATACCAACCTGATTTTCTCCCGCATCGCGATAACTCCCGGGCTGCGTCTTATACCCGCTCGCCTGTCGCACGCAGATTCGCCAGCACCGTGTCGATGCCGTCGCGGTCGATGATCTTCAGTCCCTTGCGCGAAACCCGCAGCCTGACATAACGCTTTTCGCTCTCCACCCAGAAGCGGTGCGTGTGGAGGTTGGGCAGGAAACGGCGACGGCGCTTGTTATGCGCGTGCGAAACGGTGTTCCCCGACATGGGTCGTTTCCCCGTGACCTGGCATACGCGTGACATGGTGTTTCCCCGGCGAGCGCCGTTTGAGGCCGGCATTGTATAGCAATAAGGGAAAGACTGAATCAGCGGCGGCGCGATCCGAGGTACGCGATCGACATGGTCAGAATCAGCGGAAGCAGGCGCTCGGCCCAGTCGCCCGGCGTGTTTTCCTGCCAGTTCAGCAGCACGGTGAACACGAAGCCGCAGCAAAGCACGGCCAGCGCATAGGCGGGCCGCACCGGACGGCGCAGCACCGTCATGACCACCAGCGGCGCGAACGATGCGCCCAGGGCGTGCCAGGCGAACAGCACCCGGGTGAAGATCGCCTCGGGTGCGAACAGCGCAATCATCGTGGCGCCGACCGTGATCAAGGTCACCACGACGTACGTGGACCTGAGGCCCTTGCGCTCGCGCACGCGCTCCAGCCGCCAGTCGCGCGAGGCGGCGGCCGCACCGGCCAGGAGCTGGCTGTCGGCGGTGGACATGATGGCGCTGAGCACCGCCGCGATCACCAGGCCCGAAAGTACCGGAGGCAGCAGGGTCGCAGCGGTCTCGAACAGGACCGTCTCCGGGTTTGCGAGGCCGGTAAACAGCACTCTTCCGGCCAGGCCCAGCGCGGTCATGCCGGAGAGCACCAGCACCACCCACGAAAGGGCGATGATCCGGCCCTGACGAATGGCCTTGTCGTCCCGTGCCGCCATGTAGCGATTGACCACATGCGGTTGTCCGGGCTGGGCAAGACCCACGGAAAGGCAGCCGACCACGAATCCCAGGGCGGCAATGCCCGCGTTGGCGGGCGTCAGCCGTAGCGTTCCATCGTCGGCCAGCACAGCCTGCGCCGACCCGCCCAGGTCTGCGAGGGCGAATAGTGCGACTGCCGGCAGGGCGACCGCCACGAACACCATCAGCAGGCCCTGCAGCGTGTCGGTAACGCTTACCGCCAGAAATCCGCCGAGCAGCGTGTACGCCAGGATGATCGCGGCTCCCAGCATGATGCTGGTGTTGCCGGGCAGGCCCAGCGCCTGGCTGAAGGCGTCGCCGGCGGCCTGGAATTGCGCGGCGACGTAGAACACGAACGAAATCAGGATGATCAGCGAAGCGACCTTGCGCGAGGCGCGCCGAAGGGCGTCGTCGCCGTCGCCCAGGAGCAACTCGGTAAGAGTCAGGGCGCCGGTCCTCCTGGCGATCACGCGCAGCCGCGGCCCAATCCAGAACCAGTTGATGATGTAACCCAGGATTACGCCGCCGCAGAGCCATACGGCAGGCAAACCCTGGGTCAGCGCAAAGCCGCTGACGCCGAGCAGGGTCCAGGCCGACGCCGCGCTGGCCGAGGAACTGATGGACGTGACCCAGGCGCCGATGCTTCTGCCGCCCAGAAAGAACTCGCCCTGGTTCTGCGAACGGCGCCAGGCCCACAAGCCGATGCCGAGCAGGACCAGCTTGTAGCAGATCAGCGTCGTGATTACGGTTGCGTTGCTAGTCATGTTTTCCGTCGATCCGGCGCGAACCGGCTATCGCGATGCACATGGTAACGATGAACGGAACCAGGCGCTCCAGCCAGTCGCCGGGCGTATCCGGCCGCTGGTGCAGCACGACGGTAAAGGTAAAGCCGCAGATCAGCACGGCCAGCGCGTAACCGGAGCGGACCTGTCTTCCCAGCACGGCCATGTAGACCAGCGGGGCCAGCGAAGCGCCCAGCGCATGCCAGGCGAATAGGACCCGCAGGAAGATCGATTGGGGCGCGAACAGCGCGAGAAGCGTGGCTCCGACGGTTATCGCGGTGACGGCGGCATAGGTGAACTTCAGCCCGACCGCCCGGCGCGCCCGCTTGAGGTTCCAGTCGCGCGAAATGGCGGCCGCCCCGGTCAGTAGCTGGCTGTCGGCGGTGGACATGATGGCGCTCAGGACCGCCGCGATCACGATGCCGGCCAGGATCGGGGGCAGCAAGCGCTGGGTCACGACGAAGAACATGTCCTCGGGATTGCCGATGTCCGAATACAGCACCCGTCCCGCCAGTCCGAGAACAGTCATGCCCACAAACACGAACGCCACCCACACCAGCGCGATGATCCGTGCGCGGCGCACCGCCTGGTAGTCGCGGGCGGCCATGAAGCGGTTCACGACATGCGGCTGCCCAGGCTGGCCCAGGGCCGGGCTCAGCGAACCGATGACGAAGCCGATCGCCGCAAGGCCCGCGTCCGGGGGCGCGATGCTGAAGGCCTCTCCGCGGACGCTGAATATGTAATCGCTTCCTCCGAGCGCAATCACGAAGAACACCGTGACCACCGGCAACAGTATCGAGACCAGCAGCATCAGGGCGCCCTGCACGCTGTCGGTGAGGCTGACCGCCAGGAAACCGCCGAGCAGCGTGTAGGCCAGGATCACCGCGGCGCCCACCAGGATGCCGGATTCGACCGAAAGCCCGAGCGATTCGTTGAAGGCGTTGGCGGCCGCCTGGAACTGGGCCGCCACGTAGAACATGAAGCACACCAGGATGATCACCGACGCGACCCGCCGGGCCAGGCGTGCATAGGGGTCGTCACCGCCGAGCAGCAGTTCGGTCAGGGTCAGCGCGCCGGTCTGTGCGGCCGCCCTGTTGATGCGCGGCGCCACCCAGCACCAGTTGATCACGAACCCGCCGACGATGCCTACCGTCAACCAGATGGCCGGCGGGCCAACAAAATAGGCAAACCCGCTCACGCCCAGCAGCGTCCAGGCCGAGGTGGTGCTGGCGCAGGCGCTCAGCGACGTCACCCAGGCGCCGATGCGCCTTCCCCCCAGAAGGAATTCGCCCTGATCCTGGCTGCGCCGGTGGGCCCACACGCCGATCGAAAGCAGGACCAGCTTGTACAGGACGAGGGTGACGATTACCGTGGCGGTGCTGTTCATCCGGGCAACTATAGCGGCGAAGGCGCAGCCATGCGACATACAATTTCCGCATGTCCGATTGGCGGTTCTGGATTGATCGCGGCGGCACGTTCACGGACGTAGTGGCGCGCAACCCCGAAGGGAAACTGAAAGTCCACAAGCTGCTGTCGGAGGATCCTTCCCGCTACACGGACGCCGCGGTGCACGCTATCGGCGCGCTGATGGCCGAAGACGGCGCCCCGGGCGCCGTGCGAGACTTGAAAATGGGCACCACGGTGGCCACCAACGCGCTTCTGGAGCGGCGCGGAGAACCCACGCTGCTGTTGGTGAACCGCGGCTACGCGGACGCCCTGCTGATCGGCTACCAGAACCGGCCCGATCTGTTCGCCCTGGAGATTCGGCGTCCGCCCGCCCTGTACGCGGACGTGCTCGAGGCCGAGGGGCGCATCGATGCCGACGGACGGGAACTGGCTCCGCTCGACGCCGGCGCGCTTCTCGAAGGGCTCAAGGCGGCCCGCGGGCAAGGGCTGAAGTCGGTGGCGGTCTGCTTCATGCATGCCTGGCGCAATCCGGAACACGAACGGCAGGCCGGCCGGCTGGCGGAGCGGGCCGGTTTCGAACAGGTGTCGCTTTCGCACGAGGTGTCGCCCCTGATCAAGCTGGTTAGCCGCGGCGACACCACCCTGGTCGATGCGTACCTCTCGCCGGTGCTGCGGCGCTATATCGCAGGATTGAGCGCCGGGCTGAAGAGCAAGCGGATCGCGCCGCGCAACCTGGCTTTCATGCAAAGCAACGGCGGACTGGTCGAAGCCGGGCGGTTCCGGGGCAAGGACGCGATTCTGTCCGGGCCGGCGGCCGGCGTGGTGGGCGCCGTGCGCACCGCGCGGCAGGCGGGCCATGAAAAGCTGATCTGCTTCGACATGGGCGGAACCTCCACCGACGTCGCGCTGTACGCCGGCGGCTACGAGTACGTTACGCACAACGAAATCGCGGGCGTGCGCCTGCGCGCACCGATGCTCAAGGTCCACACCGTGGCCGCGGGCGGCGGCTCTGTCCTTCGCTACAAGTCCGGCCGGTTTCTTTCCGGTCCCCAGTCCGCGGGCGCCAACCCCGGTCCGGCCTGCTATCGCAACGGCGGACCGCTGACCGTGACCGATGCGAACCTGGTGCTGGGGCGTATTCAGCCGCGCATGTTTCCCCGTGTGTTCGGCGAGGATGGACGGCAGCCGCTGGACGAGGCGGCGTCGCGGGAGGGATTCGCGAAGCTGGCCGCGGAGGTGTTCGACAACAGCGGCAGGCGGATGAGCGTCGAAGAAGCCGCCGAGGGCTTCCTGCGGGTCACCATCAACCAGATGGCCTCCGCGATCGAGAAGATATCCGTGCAGCGGGGCGAGAACCCGGCCGAGTTCGCGCTGTGCTCATTCGGCGGGGCGGGCGGTCAGCACGCCTGCGCCATCGCCGAAGAGCTGGGAATGGACACCGTGCTGCTTCATCCCCTGGCGGGTGTGCTGTCGGCCCTGGGGCTGGGATTGGCGCCGTTGCGCGCATACCGGCAGGAGGCGCTGGAAGCCTCATTGGATGCGGAAACGGTCCAACGGATGAAGGCCGCTTTTGCCCGGCTTGCGGACGAGTGCCGAAGGGAACTGGTGGAAGCGGACATCGAGCCGGGAAACCTGTCGTTCGAATACGTGGCCGAAATCCGCGTGCGGGACTCGGACAACACGCTTCCCGTCTCCGTGGAGGGCGGGAACTCCGGGCTGTCGGATTTGCGGCGGCGGTTCTCCGAAGCGCATCGGGCTCGCTACGGCATCGAGCCGCCCGGGCCGGCGTTGGTCGTCGAAGCGATTCGCGTGCAGGCCAGCGGCGATACCGGCGAGGAATACCGGTGGGAGCCCGGCAACGATCCCGATCCGTCGCAGGAGCCACGGCCCGCATTCACCGCGAAGACCGTGTTCGGCGGCGCCGAGCACGGCACGCCCGCGTATCGGCGGCGGGACCTGGGCGCCGAACACTCCATCACGGGCCCGGCCATCATTTCCGAGGACCACGCCACCACGGTCGTTCCGCCGGGCTGGACGGCATCGGCGCGGCCCGGGGGTCACCTGGTCCTTTCCCGCCACGCGCGCCAGGACCGGATCGAGACCACCGGCGACGTTCCCGATCCGGTGCTGCTGGAAGTGTTCAACAACCGCTTCATGCACATCGCCGAACAGATGGGCGCGGTGCTGGAAAACACCGCGCACTCGGTCAACATCAAGGAGCGGCTGGACTTTTCCTGCGCCCTGTTCGATTCGAGCGCCGAACTGGTGGCCAACGCGCCGCACATGCCGGTGCATCTCGGCTCGATGGACGCCAGCGTCAAGGCGGTCCTGACCTCCCGCAAGTCCGGCCCGCGCCCGGGCGAGGCCTACCTGGTCAACGCCCCCTACAACGGCGGCACGCACCTGCCCGACCTCACGGTGGTTTCACCGGTGTTCCTCGGGAACGAGGAGGCTGCGGACTTTTTCGTGGCCTCGCGGGCACATCACGCTGACATCGGCGGAATCACGCCGGGCTCCATGCCTCCCGACAGCCGGCACATCGATGAAGAGGGCGTGCTGTTCGACAACTTCCTGCTGGTGTCGGGCGGGCGCCTCGAGGAAGCGCGCTTGAACGCGGCGCTCACGGGCGGTCCCTGGCCGGCGCGCAACCCGGCCCGCAACCTGGCCGACATCAAGGCGCAACTCGCGGCCAACGCCAAGGGCGCACGGGAACTGAAGGCGCTGGTCGCGCACTACGGCGCATCGACGGTGCGCGCCTACATGACGCATGTTCGCGACAACGCCGAGGAGTCGGTGCGGCGCGTGATCGACCGGCTGGAGGACGGGCGGTTCGAATGCACAATGGACGGCGACGAACGGATCGTCGTGGATATCCGCATCGACCGGCGCCGGCGGGAAGCCGTCATCGACTTCAGCGGGTCCAGCGAACAATCCAAGGGCAACTTCAATGCGCCCTCGCCGATTTGCCGGGCCTGCGTGCTCTACGTGTTCCGCTCGCTGGTGGGCGCGGACATTCCGATGAATTCCGGCTGCATGAAGCCCCTACGCATTATCCTTCCCGAAGGCACGCTGCTGAATCCCCGCTGGCCGGCCGCGGTGGTTGCCGGCAACGTGGAGACCTCGCAGTGCGTGGTGGACACGCTGTACGGCGCGCTGGGGGTGATGGCGGCGGCCCAGGGAACGATGAACAACGTCACTTTCGGCAATGAGCGGTACCAGTACTACGAGACCGTCTGCGGAGGCAGCGGGGCGGGTCCCGATTTCGATGGGGCCTCCGCCGTGCATACGCACATGACCAATTCGCGCCTCACCGACCCCGAAGTGCTGGAATTGCGGTTTCCGGTGCTGCTGCGCGAGTTCCGCCTTCGCGGCGACAGCGGGGGGAGCGGGCGGCGCAGCGGCGGGGACGGCGCGGTACGCCGCATCGAATTCCTTCAGCCGATGGAACTGGCCATCCTGTCGAACCGACGCCGGACGGCGCCGTTCGGATTGGCGGGGGGCGGCGACGGCGCTCCCGGGCGTGGCCGGGTGCGGCGCTCCAACGGCGTCGTGACCGAACTGACCGCACGCGACAGGACCCGTGTGGAGCCCGGAGACCTGTTCACGATCGAAACGCCGGGCGGCGGCGGTTACGGCGCCCCGGAGAAAACACCCGATGTTTGACATCGCACTGGTCACCACGATCCTCGTGATCGCGCTGGTGCTGTTCGTCACCGAGGCCTTGCGCATGGACATCGTGGCGCTGCTGGTGGTGGGCGCGCTTACCGTCACCGGCCTGGTCACGCCCGCGGAGGCCGTGGCCGGGTTCAGCAACGAGGCCGTCATCACGCTGTGGGCCATGTTCATCATCAGCGAGGGATTGCTGCGCACCGGCGTGGGCGATCTGATCGGGCGCTACCTCATGCGCCTGGCCGGCCGCAACGAGGCGGCGCTGGTGGCGGTGATCATGTTCGCGTCGGGCGGGCTGTCGGCCTTCATGAACAATATCGGCGTGGCGGTGCTGATGCTGCCCGTCGTCATGGGACTGGCGCGGCGCGCCCGCGTGCCGCCCTCGCGGCTGCTGATGCCGCTGGCATTCGGATGCCTGCTCGGCGGCCTCACCACCCAGATCGGAACCCCGCCGAACCTCCTGGTCAGCGCGGCGCTCGCGGAGCAGGGCGATTTCCGGTTCCAACTGTTCGACTTCCTGCCGGTGGGCGGGGCAGCCCTGGTCGGGGGCGTGCTGTTCTTCGTGCTCTTCGGCCGCCGGCTGCTGCCGACTCGCGAGGCGGGCGAGTTCACCAGGACGCGCAGCCAGCGCAACCTGAGGGCGCTCTACGGATTGCGGGAATTCATGTTCACGGTTTCCCTGAGCGGTGCTTCCGGGCTCGCCGGACGCACGCTGGCGGAGAGCCGGATAGCGGCCCTGGGGCTGATCGTCATCGCCATTGAACGGGGCCGGCGCATCATCCGGCTGCCCGCGCGCCAGACGGCGCTCAAGGCGGGCGACCGGCTGCTGGTGCAGGGCAAGCGCGAATACATCGAAGAGTTGCGCGCGTGGCAGGGCGTCATCGGAAAGGGCGAGACGGTGCCCGCCAACCTGCCCCTGACCGAAAACCTCCGGATGGTGCAGGCTCGGGTCGCCGAGGGGTCGCCGCTGATACAGAACCCCGTAAACCGGCAGGAGCTGCAACTGAAGACCCGCGGCCTGGCCATCGCGCTTCGACGCGGGACCCGCGTGCGCCGTTCCGGATTGAGCCGGCTGCCGCTGCGCGCCGGGGACTTTGTCCTTCTCCAGGGTCGGGTGGAAACGGCGGACCTGGCCCGGAGACTGGAGGAATTCGACGAAGTGATCGAACTCGACCAGGGCACGCTGGAGAGGCTTTACCGGCCCAATGAGCGTCTGATCAGCGTTCGCGTTCCGGCCGGCTCGCCGCTGGTCGGCCTGGCCTACGGCGAATCCCGCCTGGCCGAGGCGCTGGAGTTCCGGCTGCTGGCCATCAACCGCGAGGACGAAGTCAACTTCATTCCGGATCCGGATGAAGTGCTGCGCGAGGACGACCGTCTGCTTCTGCAGACCCGTAACGAGGACCTGGAAACGCTGCGCGCGGTCCAGGAACTCGAAATCGAAGAGGAAATGACGCCGGCCCTGAACCTCTACGCCACCGACCGGCTGGCCACCGAAGAGGTCACGCTGGCGCCACTGTCGCGCCTTGGCGGCCGCACGGCGGCGGAAATGGGTTTCAACGAGAAGTACGGCCTGGAACTGGTTGCGATCCGGCGCGCCGGGCAGACCCTGCACACCGACCTGCAGACGGAGCGGCTGAACTTCGGCGATGCGCTCTTGCTCGTGGGGCCGCGTAACAATCTGCGCCGGCTGGCCCGGGACCCCTCGTTCATCGAGGTGACTCCCTTCGTCCCCCGGCGCCCGCGCAAGCGTTATGCCGGACTGATCATGATCGGCGTGATCGGCGCCGTGCTGACCGGCTGGCTGCCGATTTCCATCGCCGCCCTGATCGGCGCGACCCTCATGGTGCTGATCCGCTGCCTCAGCATGGAGGATGCCTACCGGGCGATCGATTGGCGGGCGGTCTTCCTCATCGCGGGCATGCTGCCCCTGGGCACGGCGCTGGCCAACACCGGCGCCGCCCGGCTGCTGGCCGGCACCGCGGTCGATCTGCTGGGAACGCTGGGACCCTGGTACGTGATAGGCGGGCTTTACCTGGTTACGGCGCTGGCCACGATGATCGTTCCCACCGCCGCGCTGGTGGTGCTGATGTCGCCGGTGGTGCTGTCGGCCAGCGCGTCGCTGGGGATCGCACCGACGACGGCGATGATGGCCATGGCCATGGCGGCGTCAGCCAGCTTCACCAGCCCGATTTCGCATCCGGCCAATATCCTGATCATGGGTCCCGGCAACTACCGGTTCAAGGACTACATCCGGGCAGGCATTCCGCTTACGCTGCTCGTGTTCGTCATTGTGATGCTGCTGCTGCCGATCTTCTGGCCGCTGCAGCCGGCCGTTTCCTAGTGTCGGGAGAATCGGTGCTCATCGTCGGCGGCGGCCAGGCCGCGGCCCAACTGGTTGTTTCGCTTCGGCTCGGCGGCCATGGCGGACCGATAACGCTGGTCAGCGACGAGAACGCGCCACCCTATCAGCGCCCGCCACTTTCCAAGCAGTACCTGGCCGGCGACCTCGAGCGCGAGCGGCTGCTGCTTCGCCGGGCCGAGTACTACGAGTCCAGGGACGTGGAGCTGCGCCTGGGCCGCCGGGTGCTGTCGGTGGACCGCGGCCACCGGCGCGCGTTTCTGGACGATGGCGAGGAGCTTGGCTACGACCGCCTGGTGCTGGCCACGGGAAGCGTTCTGCGTAAGCTCGATGCTCCGGGCTCGGACCTGCCCGGCGTCCACTATCTGAGGTCGCTGGACGACGCCGACGCACTGCACGGAGAGCTGGCTCCCGGGCGGCGGATTGTCATTGTGGGCGGAGGGTACATAGGGTTGGAAGTGGCGGCCACGGCGGCGAAGGCCGGCGCCGAAGTCACTGTCCTGGAGGCCGAGGAGCGGGTAATGAGCCGCGTGGCCAGCGCCCCCGTCGCGGACTGGCTTACCGGCCTGCACCGGCAATCCGGCGTGCGCATTCGGGTCGGCGAGCAGGTCCGGGGCTTCGCGGGGCGCAGGCGCATCGAGGCGGTCGAAACGGCCAACGGCACGCATGCCGCCGATGCCGTGGTGGTGGGCATCGGCGTGCTCCCGTCGGCGGACCTGGCCCGCGAGTGCGGTCTTGGCGAAGACGACGGCATCCTGGCCGACGAGCACTGCCGGACCGAAGACGAATCGGTGCTGGCCGCAGGCGACTGCGCGCGCGCGGTCAATACCACCCTGGGGTTCGCCGTGCGTTTGGAATCGGTGCAGAACGCCGTGGACCATGGCCAGGTGGCCGCCTCGGTAATCCTGGGCGATCCGAAACCCTATTCCGGCCTGCCCTGGTTCTGGTCGGACCAGTTTCACGTGAAGCTGCAGATCGCAGGACTCGCCCGGCCCGCGGACGAAACCATCCTGCGCGGCGATCCAACCTCCGGCAGTTTCGCGGCGTTCCGCCTGCGCGACGACCGGTTGACCGCGGTGGAAGCCGTATCCAGTCCACGGGATTTCATGGCGGGCAAGAAACTGATCGCCTCCGGCTCTGCCCCGGACCCTGGTCTGCTGACCGACGAGTCCGTTGCCCTCAAGGACCTGATCCAGGCGTGACAAGTCACTAGGCCCGCCACACCCATAACGGGGCGAACGCGGCCAATTTCCCGATTGCCGGGCCGGCATTCGAGCGGCACATTCGAAGCATGGATCCGCGGACGATCGGCAATGGCGGGCGGCTGGAGCATGCGCGCGCACTGGCGGCGATAGCCGTGCGCGGCGAAGCGGAGCCCCAGCGCTGGCGCGGCTACTTCGAGCGGTTGCTCAGCGGCGAAACCATCGGGCCGCTGCCGTTCGATGCCGGGGATCCGCTTGCGACAAGCCATGCCGTCTCCGGACAATATGCCTTCCGCATGCGGGTCGGCCCGGACGAATCGCCCGGTTCCGGCGGTCCTGCGCTAGGGGCATTTCGCGACTGCCTTGCGCAACCCGGAGAGCGGGACGTCGCGATCGGGATCGACCTCTCCGGGATTGTCCCGGATCATTTCGGCGCCTGGCTCGACGCGCTGATCCGCGAGATCCGAAAGCAGTCCGAGGTCCTGCCCGAGGTTCCTCCGGTGGTCTTTTCGCTTCGTGCCGAACATCCGGCATGCCGCACCCTGCTGAAGGCCGTGCAGGATCCGGGCGGAGCAGGCCCGCGCACGGCGTTGCGGGTGGACGCGGGAACCTTCCGCGAGGAAGCGCTGTGGGAGGAACTGGTTTGCGCCAGTCACGTCAACCCGCGCATCGACCTGGTCCTTGCGGGCCAAAAGCAGCCGCTTACGGACCTGATGGGTAGCGAGAGGCCGGACACGATCATGCCGCTGAGCCTGTTCGAGGCCCCAGCCGATACCGCCTGGCTGGGCATGCAGTTCGACTTGAGCGCGATCCCCTTGGAGCAGATCGAGCGCGGCACGCAACACCTCAAGAAGCTGGTTCGGGTTGGAGTGCGGCTGGCCGACAACCTGATCGATGCCGTGACATGGCCTTCGGAGCAACTGCGCCGCGACGCCCTGGCCAATCGCCGGCTGGCCGCGCACGTCACCGGGATCGGGGACCTGGTATTGCGCCACGGGCTGGATCCGGCGTCCTTCTCCACGCTGCGGCTCCTGCAACGCTGGCTGACGCTGTTCAAGCGCCAGTTGCTACGCGAATCCCTGCGCCTGGCTCGGGAGCGGGGGCCGTACCCGGCGCTCAATGCGGAACAACTGGTGCGCGCGCTTGCCCCGCGCTACGGAGACGTCCGCGCTCGCCGGATCATCTCCCGGCGCAGCCCGCGTCACCGCCAACTCCTGGCGCTGTCGCCGTATTGCGTACTGCCGCGCCGGGCAAACGCCATTCCGGCCCGCAAGTGGCTGAATCTGCTGCCGCTCGTGCGTGTTGCGGACAACCTCACGATGCACGGCAGCCGGGTTCGCTCGCTTCTCGACCGGGCCGATTATGAGCGCCTGCTCCGTTCGACCTGGGCCTTGCTGCGTGCCGGTCAGGGCCCCTGAAGCAACCATCTCCGGCAACACCGGGGCTGCTACCATAGCGGCCTCCGTTTTACTGGGGGGATCAAGCCTTGCCGGAGTTCCCGGGCGCACACGCGGTGATGGTGATGCTGCTCACCGTGTTCGCGCTGTACCTGTTTACCCGTGACCGGATTCCTCTGGAAACCGCCGGCATGGGCGTGTTGCTGCTGCTGCTGCTGGCGTTCCATTTCTGGCCGCTGGAGCAGGACGGCGAACTTATCCGGCCGACGGACTTCCTGCTTAACCTGGGCCATGAAGCGCTCGTTACGATTACGGCGCTGCTGGTGGCCGGCAAGGGTCTCGAGACCACCGGCGCGCTACGACCGGTGGCCCTGTTCTTCACCCGGCTCTGGACCCGCCAGCCGCTGCTCGCCGCGCTGCTGACGCTGGTCGGCTCGGCCGCTTTCAGCGCGTTCGTCAACAACACGCCGGTGGTGGTGATGCTGCTTCCGGTGCTTACAGCCGCGGCGCTGCACGCCAAACAGGCGCCGTCGTCGATTCTCCTGCCGATGGGATTCGCGACCCTGATCGGCGGCATGTCCACGGTGATCGGCACGTCCACCAATCTGCTGGTCGTGAAGCTGGCCGAGCAGGACCTCGGACTGCCCACTTTCGGAATGTTCTCCTTCAGCCTGCCGGTGCTGCTGGTGGGAAGCGTTGCCATGGTGTTCCTGTGGCTCGTTGCGCCCCGCCTGGTGCCGGAGCGTACGCTGCCGCTGGCCAAGGCCAATCTTCTCTTTACCTCCACGCTGATCATCGAACCCGGCGGATTCGCGGACGGCAAGACGGTCGCGGAGATTCGGGCCCGCACCAACAATGAAATGCTGATTACCCGGATCGTGCGCGGCAACAACGTGTTCCTTCACGGGCTTGACACGCTGCAGATCAGGGCGGGCGACCGGCTGTTCGTTCGCGACACGATGGAGCGCCTGAGCGAATATGAAGAGACGCTCGGCGCCTCGTTGCCGCATGGCCAGGACCGGTTCCGCGACGAACCCCAGCAGATCGCGGAACTCGTGGTGACGCGGGGCTCGCCGCTGGACAAGCGCAGCGTGCGCGCGGCGCACCTGGACGAGATCTACGGGCTGGTGCCGCTGGCCATCCATCGCGCCGGCGCGCGCGAGGCGCCCACGCACGACTTGCTGAACGCGCGGCTGAACACCGGAGACGTGTTGCTGGTGCAGGCATCGCGCGCCGAAATCCGCCGCCTCGCCACGGAATCCGCAATGCTGGTGCTGGGACGGGTCGTGGAACTTCCCCGCGCCGGCCGGGCCAAGGCCGCGGTGGGGATCATGGCCGCCATCATCGTCCCGGCGGCGCTGGGCTGGGTACCGATCGTGCTCACTGCCGTGACCGGAGCCGGACTGATGATCGCGGCCAAGTGCCTGAGCTGGAGGAACGTGCGGGACGCTTTCAACGTGCCTCTGACCATCATCATCGTGGCCAGCCTGAGCCTCGGCCAGGCCCTGATCAAGACCGGCGCAGCCGACTGGCTGGCGCAGGTGTTCGTGGTGCTTTCGGGCGACCTGCCGATTCCGCTGATACTCAGCGGCCTGATGCTTCTGATGGCGATACTGACCAACATCGTCTCCAACAACGCCGCGGCCATCATCGGAACGCCGATCGCGTACTCGTTCGCCACCGGCCTCGGCGCGCCGGTGGAGCCCTTCATCCTGGCGGTGATATTCGGCGCCAACATGAGCTTCCTCACGCCGATCGGCTACCAGACCAACCTGCTGATCATGAGCGCGGGAGGCTACCGGCGCCTGGACTTTCTGCGCATCGGCGCGCCGCTCACCCTGATTATGTGGCTGGGCTTCTCCCTGCTGCTGCCCATGATGTACTCGCTCTAGGCGCCTCCTCGAAGCACGCAGTGAACGCCCAGACTCAAACGCTCCGTTCCATGCTGGAACGGCTGCTGGCCGGCGACGACCTCTCCGAGGGCCAGGCCGAGGCCGCGATGCGCGAACTGGCCGGAGGCGAAGCCGAACCGGCGCTGGCCGGCGCGCTGCTCGCGTCGCTGCGTCTGAAAGGAGAGAGCGCCGCGGAGTTGCGCGGTTTCGCGCGGGCGATGCGCGAGCTGGCGATCCGCCCGGAACTGCCGGCGGGCGGGCCCGTTGCCGATGTGGTCGGCACCGGCGGCGACGGTTCCGGCAGCATCAACCTGTCCACGGGGGCAGGACTGCTGGCGGCCGCCTGCGGGGTGCGCATCGCAAAGCACGGCAACCGGGCGGTGTCCAGCAAGACCGGCAGCGCCGACGTGCTGCAGGCGCTGGGCGTGGCCTGGCCGAATACGGCCGAAGAGGTTACGGGGTCGCTCGAAGCCCACGGCTTCGCCTTCATGTTCGCGCCGTATTTTCACCCGGCGATGAAGTCGATCGCGCCGATCCGGGCGGCGATTGGCGTGCGCACGGTATTCAATCTGCTGGGCCCACTGGCCAATCCGGCGCGGCCTCCCTTCATGCTGGTGGGCGCGTTCAGCCGCGAAGCGGCAGCCCTGATGGCGGATACCCTGAGCGGCCTCGACATCGAGCGCTGCTTCGTCGTGCACGGCGAACCGGGCTGGGACGAGCCCACGCCCGTGGGCCGTTTCCTGCTGATCGACGTGCGTCCCGGCGAGATGCGCAATCGCAGCGTGGACCCAGCCGACTTCGGTATTCCGCGCTGCAAGCCATCCGACCTGGCGGGCGGTGAGCGCGATTACAACGCCGCCACACTGGAGGGCGCCCTGCGCGGCGAGGGAGCGGAAGCGCTGAGCGACGCGCTGGTGCTGCAGGCGGGCCTGGTGCTGGAACTCGTGGGCGCGGCAAGCAGCCTGCGCGAAGGCCTGGGCACGGCGCGGGACGCACTGCAGGCGGGCGCGGCGGGCGGCCTGCTGGAGGACATGCGAGCGGCGGCGCCATGAGCGGCGAATTTCTCGAGCGCATGGCGGAATCCAGCTGCCGGCGTTCCGCCGAGGCGAAGGAGCACATGGCCGAGGACGAGCTGCGCCGCCGGGTCGAGCGGCTGCCGCTTCCGCGGGCCATCGGCTTCTCGCCTCATGGTTTTGACCTGATCGCGGAGATCAAGCCGCGCTCCCCCAGCGAGGGCCGATTGGCCGGCGCCGATTTCTCGCCGGCCGCGTTTGCCCGGCAATACGCTTCGGCGGGCGCGGCCGCGCTGTCGGTCCTGACCGAACCCAGCCGCTTCGGCGGGTCGCTCGAGTTGCTGGCGGACATCGCCAAGGCCGCCGGGGACATACCCGTCATGCGCAAGGATTTTCTGGTCGATCCTTACCAGGTGCTGGAGGCGCGATTGCATGGCGCGTCGGGCGTGCTGCTGATTGTCGGCATGACCGATGACGTGAACACCGAAGCGATGCTCGCCACCGCCCTGGCCTGCGGCATGTTTTCGCTGCTGGAGGCGTTCGGGGACGCGGAATTGGAGCGTGCGCGGGAAATGGCCGGGCGCGTTGACGCGCCACGGGACAAGATATTGCTGGGACTGAATTGCCGCGACCTGCGGACCCTGGAGGTTGATCGTGAGCGGTTCGGGCGCGTGGACCCCCAAAACGCAGGCGGCTACCGGATGATTGCCGAGAGCGGAATCGAGGATGCGCGGCAGGCGGGCGAACTGGCCGCCCGCGGCTGGGACGGCCTGCTGATCGGCACGGCCCTGATGCGCGCTGCGGACCCACAAGAGCTGACCGCCGCCATGCTGGCCGAGGGCCGCCGGAGAAGGCAGCCGTGAGCCTGTTCGTGAAAATCTGCGGGGTGACCCGTCACGATGCGGTGGAGGCGGCGGTGGAGGCGGGCGCCGATGCGATCGGCTTCAATTTCCATCCACCCTCACCACGGTTCCTGTCTCCGCAGCGGGCGACGGCGCTGGCCGGACCGGTTCCCGGGCACGTGCAGCGCGTTGCGGTTATGCTGCGCCCGCAACAAGCGGAGTGGGACGAGGTGTTGGAAGGTTTCAGACCGGATTCACTGCAGGCGGATGCCGACTGCCTGGCGGAACTGCGCCTGCCCGAGGATGTCGGGAGGCTGCCTGTGTACCGGGACCATGAGCGATTCGATACCGACAATTTTTCGATTGAAATACCCTGCCTTTTCGAGAGCGCCGTAAGCGGCAAGGGGCGTCCGCCGAGTTGGGAGCGGGCAGCGCTCCTGGCCCGCCGCACCCGGGTGATGCTGGCCGGCGGCCTTGATCCCGAGAATGTCGGCGAGGCCGTTCGCCGCGTGCGTCCATGGGGCGTGGACGTGAGTTCCGGCGTGGAGTCAAGCGCCGGCGTGAAGGACCCCCGGCAGGTTCGCGCCTTCATTCGCGCTGCCCGGGAGGCGGACCTGGCCTGATGAAGATCGGTGCTTCCGAAGGGCGCTCGCTGCTCGACGCCCTGCTCCGCGGCGACCTGC
This sequence comes from Gammaproteobacteria bacterium, assembly GCA_009838035.1. Taxonomy (NCBI): domain Bacteria; kingdom Pseudomonadati; phylum Pseudomonadota; class Gammaproteobacteria; species Gammaproteobacteria bacterium. The sequence continues at coordinate 16,154 of VXSK01000022.1, read as the reverse complement.
CGGACGGCAACGGCCGCTTCGGGCCCTTCGGCGGTCGCTTCGCGCCGGAAACGCTGATGCCCGCGCTGTCCCGTCTGGAGAAGGCAGCGCGCCAATTCTTCGCCGACGCCGGCGCATGTGAGGCCCTGGACAAGGAGCGGCGCCAATGGATCGGCCGTCCGACGCCGCTGACCCGGGCCCGCGGCCTCGAAAAAGCCTGGGGCGCGCAGGTCTGGCTCAAGCGCGAGGACCTGGCCCACACCGGCGCGCACAAGATCAACAACGCCCTGGGCCAGGCGCACCTGGCGCTCAAGCTCGGGGCCCGCCGGGTGGTGGCGGAAACCGGCGCGGGACAGCATGGCGTGGCGGCCGCGGCCGCCTGTGCGCGCGTGGGGCTGCCCTGCAGCGTGTACATGGGTGTGCTCGACATGGAACGGCAGGCCCCCAACGTCCAGCGCATGCACCAGTTGGGCGCCGAGGTCGTGGCCGTGGACAAGGGGGACAGGACCCTGCGAGCGGCTACCGACGAGGCCTTTCGAACCTGGGTGGCCGATCCCGAGGGCGTCTACTACCTGCTGGGTTCGGCAGTGGGTCCGCATCCCTATCCCTGGCTGGTGCGCGAATTGCAGAGAATCATCGGCGACGAGGCACGCTCGCAGTTCGCCGAACAGGCCGGGGGACTGCCTGACGCTTTATTCGCCTGCGTCGGCGGCGGTTCCAACGCCATCGGCCTGTTCCACGCCTTTCTCGGCGACGAGAAGGTTCGCATCTTCGGCGTGGAGGCCGGTGGAAAGGGACTCGGCCCCGGAGAAAACGCCGCGTCGCTGTCGGCCGGGCGGCCCGGCGTCCTGCACGGCAGCTATTCCATGCTGCTCTACGACGACGACGGCCAGGTGCTGGAAACCTCGTCGATTTCCGCCGGGCTGGACTACCCGGGCGTCGGCCCGGAGCATGCGCTGCTGCAGGCGCTCGGCCGGGTCCGTTATGTGACGGCGGACGACTCCGAGGCGCTGGAGAGTCTGGCCGAATGCTGCAGGCTGGAAGGCATACTGCCGGCGCTGGAGCCGGCCCACGCCTTTTTCGCCGCGCGCCGCTGGGCGGCGGAGAATCCCGGCACGCGCTTACTGATCGGTCTTTCCGGCCGCGGCGACAAGGACATGCCCACGCTCACTACTCAGGCAGTCGGGTAGCCACGATACCTCGGGCTGGCGCCTGCAACCTGCGCTGCCCGCGCGATCCCTTCCTTTATCGAATTACGGCAACCGGCGGCACACTATTCACGCAACAATGCGTCGAACGCCCGTAGTGTCTGGAGTTGAGGACGCGATAGCCCCGGCCCCGCATGCACTCGCGCAGGACCTGTTGTTTCTCGCCCACGGCTCCCAATCCTCTGATCGTCCCGCCATAGACCGCGCCGACACCAGCCGATTGCCCTATACCCGTCGTATTGGCTCCGGAGACGGCCGCCCCTGCCGCACCAACAACAGCGCCGGCAACAGCGCCGGTGCCGACATGTTTCCCCAGCGGTACTTCGTTCGCATAGTCCTGACAATCCGCCAGGTCCGCTTCATATTGCTCCCTGTCCACTCCCTTAAGGTCCACAATCGCACCGCTGGGATCCGAAAATCCGGTGCAACCGACAAGAAGAAAGGTGCCTGCAATGCCCGCCAAGCGTCTCATTTGTTTCCCCTGTTGTCTGCAAGACCAGTACCTAAGTGGATGCCGTCCATGGGTACAGGGTTGCAAAGCCCGCTGCGCCACGCCGGATGTCTTCGTTTGTCAGACGCGGTTGCCTTGACCTACAGTACGGCTTCGTGAGTAGTACGATGCCCGGCGCCGAACGAATCCGACGCGCCATCCTTGAAGCCCGGCGGCCTGCCCTGCTTCCTTTTTTCTCTGCGGGACATCCGAGCGCGGGGGAGTTTCATTCGATTCTTGAGCAGCTTGCAGATGCTGGCGATGTCGTGGAGATCGGAGTTCCGTTCTCCGATCCGATGGCAGACGGCGTGACCATCCAGCGCGCCAGCGAAGCGGCCCTCGCCAACGGCGTTTCGCTCGACTGGATCCTGCGAGAACTGAAGGCGCATGGCGATCCGGGCGCGCCTCTGGTGCTGATGAGCTACTACAACCCGCTGCTGGCCTACGGCCTGGAGAACCTCGCCGAGCGCTGCGGCGAGTGCCATGTGGGCGGCCTGATCGTGCCCGACCTGCCCTGGGAGGAATGCGACAGCGTCCGTGAACTGTTTGAGGATCACGGCGTCGGGCTGGTCCAGATGGTCACGCCGGCCACTCCCGCCGAGCGGATGCGGACCCTGTGCGGGGGCAGCGGCGGATTCGTCTATGCCGTGACGGTCACCGGCGTGACCGGCGGCGAGCGCCGGGTGTCGGATGAAATGACAGCCTACTTGCAAACGGTCGGCGAGTGTTCGACGCTTCCCGTGTGCGCGGGCTTCGGCGTGCGCAGCGCCGAGCAGGTGCGCACGCTGGCGAGCGTGGCGGACGGCGTTATCGTGGGCTCGGCGGTCGTGGACTGCCTCGAGCGCGGCGAGGACCCCGGCGACTTCCTCCGCTCGCTGCGCGCCTGAATCGAAGCGCCGGTTAGGCGCGCGGGCGGGCGCTGAGCACCAGGAGCAGGCCGGCCGCGCCGGCCAGCCAGGACAGGAACGGCGGCTGGGCCTGAAGACCCAGCAGCACGGCCCCCACGAGCAGCAGCGTGCAGCCGGTCAGCTGCCGCCACAGCCTTCGCCTCCCTTCCGGACGGCGTTCGCGACGCCGGCTCGGCGCTCCTTCGGCCCTGTCCAGCAGGCGGTGGAGTGCGCGGGGCAGGCGCTGAACGGCGTACCGCAACTCTGGCAGGTCGCGCCGAAGCTCCTTCATCACACGGCCGGGTTCGGCGCGGCGCGCCATCCACTTCTTCAGCAGCGGATAGCCGGTTTCCCACAGGTCCAGTTCGGGATAGAGCTCCCGGCCCAGGCCCTCGATGTTGAGCAGCGTCTTGTGCAGCAGCAGCATCTGCGGCTGCAGGTGCATGTCGAATTCCTGGGCGGTGGCGAAGATCCGGCCCAGGACCCTTCCGAAGCTGCATTCGCTCAGCGGCCTGGCGAAGATCGGCTCCCCGATGACCCGGAAGGCAGCCTCCAGGTCCTCGGCGCGCGCATCGGGCGCGACCCATCCCCAGTACAGGTGCAGCCGCGCCAGGCGCGCATAGTCCTGCTCGAAGAAGGCCAGCAGCGTCTGGCCCAGGTAGTGATGGTCGCGCTCGTCGAGTATTCCCACGATGCCGAAATCCACGGCGGCGTAGCGGGGGTTCTTCGGATCGCTGATGTCCACGAACACGTTTCCGGGATGCATGTCGGCATGGAAGAAGCTGTCCCGGAACACCTGGGTGAAAAAGATCTGCACGCCCCGGGCGGCCAGCTCCGGAATGTCCACGCCGGCGTCCTTGAGCGCCTGCACGTCCCGGATGGGGGCGCCGTGTATGCGCTCCATGACCAGCACGTCCGGTCGACAGTAGTCCCAGTACACGGCCGGCACGTGGATGATGTCGGAGCCGGCAAAGCTGCGCTTCAGGCGCGCGGCGTTGGCCCCCTCGCGGGTCAGGTCCAGTTCGTAGCCGAGCGTGCGCTCATATTCCTCGACGACTTCGACCAGGCGCAGGCGGTAGGTGGACGGCCACCATGCGCTGGCCAGCCGCGCCACGCCGTAGAGCAACTCCACGTCGCGGCCGATGCGCGCGCGGATGCCCGGGCGCAGCAGCTTGACCACGACTTCCTCGCCGTCCGGCAGGCACGCGGCATGGACCTGCGCAATCGAGGCGGCCGCCAGCGCTTCCGGCTCGAATTCGGCGAATACTTCTTCCACCGGACGTCCGTAGAAGCCGCCCAGCAGTTCGCGCGCTTCTTCCGCCGGGAATGGCGGTACGTCATCCTGTAGCCGCGCCAGCTCCTCCGCTATGTCCTGCGGGAGAAGGTCGGGGCGGGTGGAAATGTTCTGCCCAAACTTGACGAAGATCGGGCCGAGGTCTTGCAGCGCCTCGCGCAAGCGCCGGCCGCGCGATTCGCCCTTGAGCCTGCGCCGCGCCAGCAGCAACCATGCGGGCACGCGCAGAGGGCGCGCGACGCCGGCATCCCGCAACAGGCCGTAACGCGCCAGCAGGCGCACGATCCCAATGATTCGGAACAACAGGCGCACGACTGAACCGGATTCCGCGGCCCCGTCGGCTATCGGGTCCGGCCCCTGCCCAGGGCCTCGATCCGCGCGCCGATACGCGCGACGCTGTCGCGAAGCTGCTCCACTTCACCCGAGAAGGCGTCGAACTCCACCCGCGTCGGCGAGAAGCGTGCCTCTTCCTGGACGAAATCGCGCAGGTTGCGCCGCAATGATCCGGCCGCCTCGCCTGCCCACGCGGTGGCGGCCCTGGCGGCGTCGCCCGCCTCATGGGCAAAGGCATCGCCGGTGAAACGGGCCAGTTCCTCTTCCGGGCTGGGCCGGCAGTGCTTGAGGAGCCGGGCGAATCCTTCGGCCACGGCGGGATCGCCCCGCAAGTCGAGTCCCGGCCCCGCGTGATCGCCGCCGAGCAGTTCCAGCAAGCGGCGCCAGCCGCCGGACAGCGTGACTCCGGAGGGCTTTTCGTCGGGCTCGGTGAACCGCAGGCGGCCGTCTTCCATGCTGATGCGCAGCATCGGCTGCGACGCCGATACGCCCATGTCCATGCACAGTCCCTCCAGTTCGGCCGCCGCGCGGCGCGCGGTCAGCGAAGCGTGAAGATTGCGGTTCAGCACGCCTTCCAGCGAGGTGGCCAGTTTCGCGAACAAGCGCAGGCCTCCTAGTAGCGAAAGCCGATGTGCAGCGCGACGACGCCGCCCGACAGGTTGTGCCAGCGCACGTTCTCGAACCCGGCCTCGCGCATCATTTCGGCAAGCGTTTCCTGGTCGGGATGCACCCGTATGGATTCCACCAGGTAACGATAACTGTCGGCGTCGCCCGCGACCATGCGCCCGAGGGCGGGAATGACGGCGAACGAATACCAGTCGTAGGCGGGACGAATGAACTTGAGCGCCGGGCGCGAGAATTCCAGCACCAGCAGGCGGCCGCCGGGCTTGACGACCCGCGCCATGCTCTTCAGCGCGGCCGGCTTTCCGGTTACGTTGCGCAGCCCGAACCCTATGGTCACGCAGTCGAACAGTCCGGCGCCAAAGGGCAGGGCGGTCGCATCGGCGCGCAGCGCCCTGGTGTTGCCCCAGGCGCCGGCGTCAAGCAGCCGGCTGCGCCCGACCCGCAGCATCGCGGGATTGATGTCGGTGAGCAGAACACGTCCCTGCGGTCCGACCTGCCGGCCCATGCCGATGGCCAGATCGCCGGTGCCGCCCGCGACATCCAGCGCTACGCCCCCGGGCCGCAGCCCCGTGCGCGCCAGGGCGAACCTCTTCCACAAGCGGTGCGCGCCAAGCGACATCAGGTCGTTCATCAGGTCGTAGCGGTCCGCCACGGAGTCGAACACGCCCCGCACTCGCCGGGTCTTCTCCTGGGGGCTTACCCGGCTGAAGCCGAAGTGTCGCTCTCCGGGGTTAGTTGCCGGCATGAGCCTTCTGCGCCGCCACTTCCCTGAGGTAGCCCGCCCAGTACTCATCGCGGTATTCGCCGAGTTCCCGCAGGTATTTCCAGGAGTAGATGCCGGAATCGTGGCCGTCGTCGAACACCAGGCGAACCGCATACTGGCCCACGGGTTCAACCGCCATTACCCGCACTTCGGACTTGCCGAGGGGCAATTCTCCGCCGCCGCGTCCGTGACCCCGCACCTCCGCCGATGGGGACTTCACGCGCAGGTATTCGGCGTTGAGATCGAACGCGGCGCCGTCGGCAAAACTCACGCGCAGGATCCGGCGCTTGCCGCGCAAGCGCAACTCGAGAGGCGCCTCGGTCTGCACCTTCAGAGGATGTAGCGGCGGAAATCCTCGTCCTCCGCCAGCTTTCCGAGATGCTCGTCGACGTAGGCCGCGTCCACTTTCAGCGTCTGCCCGCCGCGGTCGGCTGCGTCGAAGGAAATCGATTCCAGCAGCCGCTCCAGGACGGTCTGCAGGCGCCTCGCCCCGATGTTTTCCGTGCTGTCGTTGACCGAGCAGGCGATCTCGGCGATGCGGTGCACCGCCTCCGCCTCGAAGCTCAGGGAAACCTGCTCGGTGCCGAGCAGCGCCGTGTATTGCTCGGTAAGCGACGCGTCCGGCTCGGTGAGAATGCGCTCGAACTCCTCGATCCCCAGCGCGCCCAGTTCCACCCGTATCGGAAACCGGCCCTGCAGTTCCGGGATCAGGTCCGACGGCTTGACCGCCTGGAATGCGCCGGACGCGATGAACAGGATGTGGTCGGTGCGCACGACGCCGTACTTGGTGGTGACGGCGCAGCCTTCCACCAGGGGCAGGAGGTCCCGCTGCACACCCTCGCGCGAAACGTCCGCGCCCAGGGCCTCGGCCCGGCGGCAGACCTTGTCCATCTCGTCGATAAACACGATACCGTTCTGCTCCACCGCTTCCAGCGCCTGCGACTTCAGTTCCTCCTGGTCCACCATCGAGGCGGCGGCCTCCTCGGTAAGCAGCCGCATCGCGTCCTTTACCTTCAGCTTGCGGGTCCGGGTGCGCTGGTTCCCCAGTGACTGGAACATATTCTGCAACTGGCTGGTCATCTCCTCCATACCGGGCGGCGCCATGATTTCCACACCCACCGGCGCGAGCTGCAGTTCCATTTCCACTTCCTCGCCGTCGAGGTCGCCGCGCCTCAGCGCCGCCTTCAGTTCCCGTTCGTCGCCGCTGATCGGAAGCCTGGAGGCCGGGCCCGCACTCGCCGCGACCCGCACCAGGGCGTCGAGGACCCTCCGCTCGGCGCTTTCGCGGGCGCGGTGGCGGACCCGGTCCATTTCCGTTTCGCGCACCATCTTCACGGCCGTATCGGTCAGGTCCCGCACGATGCTGTCCACTTCGCGCCCCACGTAGCCCACCTCGGTGAACTTGGTGGCCTCGACCTTGATGAAAGGGGCGCGCGCGAGGTGCGACAGGCGGCGGGCGATCTCGGTCTTGCCGACGCCGGTGGGGCCCATCATCAGGATGTTCTTCGGCGTGATCTCGCGGCGCAGCTCGTCGTCGAGCTGCATTCGCCGCCACCGGTTTCTGAGCGCGATGGCCACGGCCCGCTTGGCCTCGTGCTGCCCGATCACGTGCTTGTCGAGTTCCTCGACAATCTCCCTGGGCGTCATCTGGGTCATGCTTCGCTCTTGAGCGTGTCGATGACGATTTCCGAATTCGTGTAGACGCAGATGTCCGCCGCGATCTCCAGCGAGCGGCGCACCACTTCCTCGGCGCCCAGTTCGGTTTCCGCCAGCAGCGCCCGCGCCGCGGCGCGCGCGTAACCGCCGCCGGAACCGAGCGCCAGCAGCCCGTCCTCCGGTTCCACCACGTCGCCCGAGCCCGACACCAGCAGCGTCTTCTGCCGGTCGGCCACGCACAGCATGGCCTCGAGCCGGCGCAGGCGCCGGTCTGTGCGCCAGTCCTTGGCCAGTTCGACCGCGGCCCGGGTGAGGTTTCCGTATTGCTTGAGCTTGCCTTCGAACAACTCGAACAAAGTGAAGGCATCGGCCGTGCCGCCGGCGAAACCCGCCAGCACCGAGTCATCGGCCAGCCGGCGAATCTTGCGGGCATTGCCCTTCAAGACGGTATCGCCAAGGCTTACCTGTCCGTCTCCGCCCATTGCGACCGTGCCGTTCCTGCGAACGCAGAGTATGGTCGTGGAGCGGACCTTTTTGCCCGCCGCGGGGCTTTTCGTACGGTCCGGAGAGTTCATGATTTCGTGGACGCCTTGCGCCGGGCTCTGGGGTGGGCGCGATCGTACACCCTTGACAGATGCTGGAAGTCCAGGTGGGTGTAAACCTGCGTCGTCGATATGTCGGCATGACCCAGCAGTTCCTGCACCGCGCGAAGGTCGCCGGACGATTCCAGCAGGTGCGTGGCGAAACTGTGGCGAAGCATATGCGGGTGAACACGCCCCGGCAGGCCCGCGCGCCGGGCCCAGTAGTCGAGTCGCGACTGGACGCTGCTGGAACTGATTCGCCGGCCCCTTACGCCCACGAACAGTGCGTTCTCACCGTCCGCCGCCAACTCGCCGCGGCGCCGCAGCCAGGCCTTCAGCGCATCGATCGCCTTGCGACCCACCGGCAGGATGCGGGTCTTGCGGCCCTTGCCCGTGACCCGGATCAGGCCCTCGCGCATGTCCACGCCGCCCAGGTCGAGGCCGGCCAGTTCGGCCAGCCGCAATCCGGAGGAGTAGATCAGTTCCAGCATAGCGCGATCGCGGCAGGCAACCGTATCGCCATTCGGGATGTCCAGAAGCCGCGTCACCTGGTCGAGGTTCAGGGTTTGCGGAAGGCTGCGTGGCGGCCGCGGGGCCTTGACCCCGCGCGCCGGATTGCAGCTTATCGCGCCCTCGCTCTCCAGGTAGTTGAAGAAGCTGCGGGCTCCGGCCAGGCGGCGCTGCACGGTGCGCGGCGCCAGGCCGCGGCGGTGGGCGCCCGCGGCGAAACGGCGCAGATCGCCGGTGGACAGTCCGGACCAGTCGGCGAGATTGCGCTCGGCGCAATACTCGCCCAGCGCCGCGAGATCGCGGCGATAGGCGCTGACCGTGTGTTCCGACAGTCGCCGCTCGAATCGTATGTGGTGCAGGAACGCGTCAACCTGCCGTTGCGCCCCGGCCCGCATCAGGAGCTTTCCGGCGATACCGCCGCCGCCACGATGGCGCTGACGCGGCCCAGGAACTCGGTGCTCTTGGCGCGGTGATAGTGATCGGGGTCGCGGCTGCCCAGGGCCAGCAGTCCCAGCTTGCCGCGATGCCCCAGCGGGGCCAGCGCCACCGACGCCACCTCGCCGGCGTCCGCGCCGAACAGGAATTCGCGCTGCCCGGAGCTGAATCGGCCGCAGCGCGGCGCGTTGGCCTTCAGGACCGCGCTCAGGCCCTCGGTCATCAGGTCTTCGCGCGGCGTCGCCGACAGTCCCGGTACGTCGGCATAGTCGCCGGACGCCGCGTCGAACAGCAACAGGCGAACGAAATCCAGCGAAAAAATCTCCCGCAGATTCCCCGGCAAAGCGCGCAACCTTTCGTCCGGGTCGGGGCAGGCCAGCAGCTTGGTTACGAGCCGGTTCAGCTTGCCGGCGAGTTCATCGCTGGCGCGGCCGTTGGCCACATACTCGTCGAGCGTGCGGCGCATTTCCTCGTTGCGCTGGCGCAGCAACTCGATCTGGCGCTCGACCAGCGACACGGCCCCTGCGCCGCCGTCGTGCGGCACGCTCAGCTCCAGCAGCAGGTCGGCGTGACGCTCGAAAAAGTCGGGATTGTCCCTGAGATAAGCGGCCACGCTCTTCGGACTCAAGCCGGAGCTGCGGGTTGCCTTGCGCGGCGGGCTCATAACTCCACCCGGCCCTCGAAAACGCAATCGATCCGCCCGGTAAGCCAGACCGGTTCGTCGCCACCGGCCCAATCGACCTGCAAATCGCCTCCGGGCATTTCCACTTTGACGGGAGAACGGACCCGGCCCTGACGAATGCCTGCAACCGCCGCCGCGCAGGCGCCCGTGCCGCAGGCGGGAGTCTCGCCCACGCCGCGCTCGTACACGCGCAGCTTCAGTTCCTGCTCGCCCAGCGTCTCGGCAAAGCCCACATTGCAGCCGCGCGGAAATCGCTCATGCACGGAAAGGCTGGCCCCCAGGCCCGCAACCGGAGCTTCGGCGGCGTCGGCGACGGCAATGACCGCGTGCGGGTTGCCCAGGGAAAGCACTTCGATCTGCCAGTTCTCTCCATCGACCGCAATCCTGTATGACGGCTCTTGCTCGCCGGCGACAAACGGGACCCGCTCGGGGTTCCATTCGGGTCGGCCAAGCGAGCAACTGACCGAATCATCCCCGGCGAACCTTGCGCGGACCTCCCCGCCACGGCTCTTCAGGGAGAATTCACCGCCGGCCGGCCGGCGATCGGCCACCAGGGCGGCGATGCACAAGGCTCCGTTGCCGCACTGGCCAGCCTCGCCGCCATCGGCATTGAAGACCCGGTACCCGACCGCATCGATGCCGTTTCCGGGCTCGTCCACCCACAGTAGCTGATCGAAACCCACGCCCCGGCGGCGGTCCGCCAGCGCGCGAATCCGTTGCCGTGACGGCGCCGGCAGCGACCGGCCGATCACGACCATGAAGTCGTTGCCGGCGGATTGCATCTTGGTAAAGGCCTGGAGCATTTCGGAAAGTCGGCGGGCGCTCCGAAAATTATAGTCCTGCGGCGACTTTCGGCCGTAGCCACCGCCCGGCGGACAATTGACCGAAAATAGGCACGGCCCGGCGGCACAGGCCGGCGCCTTTCGATCCGACAATCAGGAGAACAAAGCATGACCTACAACAGCAGGACACTTCCGCTGGCCGGCCTGGTATTCGCCCTGCCGGTAGCGGCGGCCACCGAAATCGAGCGCTTCAACCCGGAAGGGCTTTCCCAGCCCGACGGCTACTCGCAGGTGGTCATAGCCAAAAACCCGGGGCGCTTCATCTACCTGGGCGGCAAGGCCGGCATCCACCCCGACGACAGCTTCCCCGAGAGCCTGGCCGAACAGTCGCGCCTGACCTGGGCCAATATCGACCGCGCGCTGAAGGCGGCAGGCGCCACGCGCGAGGACGTGGTCGAAATCCAAATCTACATCGTGAACCTGGAGAACGTGGACCCCACCCCCGTTTACCAGGACGTGCGCGATTTCTTCCCCGCCGGACACAAACCGGCATCGATGGTCATCGGGGTCTCGGCGCTGGCCTATCCCGGACTGCTGGTGGAAATCAACGTGCGGGCGGTTACCGACTAGCAGGCCTTAGTTGGCGGCGGCGGCGGTTGCCTTGAGGTTGCAGGTATTGTCGAGCCAGTCGATCATGGCCGGATACATTTCCATGTAGTGGCGGTAGTAGATCGTGCCGAAAAAGTGGTTCGCGCCTTCGAGTTCGATGTACTTGTGGTGCTTGTCGTATTCCTTCAGCTTAGCGACGAATTTTCGGCTCTCGTCCACCGGCACGCGTTCGTCGTCATCGCCGTGGATCACCAGGATGGGGACATCGACGCTGTCCACGTGCTCCAGCGGGTTTACGCCGTCCACCGTGGGGCGATAGGCTTTCTCCGCCAGGGTCCCTGAATCGGCCAGCCAAGCCCGGAAGTATGGCAAGTCGGCGACGCCCGCACCGGCGATCGCGCAGCGGAACGGATTCGGATCGCGGAAGGAGCCTACAAAAGCGGCGTATCCGCCGTAACTCCAACCGAATATGGCAGCCCGTCCGGGATCGCCCAGGTTTCGTTGGGCGAGATAACCGATCGCGTCTTCCAGATCGTCCTGCATCTCGTAACCCCATCGCGAGAAACCCGACTCCAGGTGCCGCCGGCCAAATCCGTCGGAAATCCGAAATTGCGGCTGAATGACCACGTAGCCGTGATACGCAAGCAACTGCGCCCAGACGTCAAAGCCCCAGTAGTCCCGCGCAACCGGCCCGCCGTGGGGCAGTACCACGAGGGGGAAGGGACCGTCGCCCCGCGGTACCGTCACCAGCGCCGGGATCTCCATGCCGTCGCGGGCCTCGTACCGGACCCACTCCACTTCGGCGAGCATGTCCTCGGTCAGGAACGGCATCGACCGCCCGAGCAGATCCAGCCGGCCTTCCTTGAGCAGATACCAGGACCGCGGCGTGCGGGGGCCTTCGGCGCGAATGACCATTGTCTTGCCGTCGTGAGAACGGGACACGATGCTGTTGTCCGTATCCGGGAGAATCCCGTCAATCGCGTCGTAGAGCGCCTTTTCCTCCTGATCCACGAGGTAGACGTCACCCGCCTTGCCGGTGAACGTAAACCCGATAATCACGTCGTTCTTTTCTTCGTCCAGCCGGGTGCGCACGCCGGTCGCATCGTATCGCGGGTGCATGAACTGCATCTCGCCGAACTCGCGCGTTTCCAGGTCAAAGGTATAGATCGCAGCGGTGTCCGTCTCGTGGTTGGACAGGACATAGAACTCGTTGCTCGACGGTGGCCCCACAATACGGAAGGCATTGAAAATACTGCTCATATTGCCCACACTGGCCTGAGTCCGGCCAATTTCGATCCAGTCCGTTTCGCCCTTGAGCCTGGCCAGATCAATGATCGCTTCCGAGCCCTCGTCGAAACGGAAGGCGAGCCTGGGGTCGCCGTCGTCGTCCAGGTAAGTGATGTTGATCCGGTCGCTGTTCTTCACGACCCGCTGCGCCGAGCCTGTTTCCACGTTGACCCGAAAAATGTCCGCCACGAAATTCTGATCGTCGTCATACTCAATCAGGATGTGGTCGTCGTCCTTGGGCAACAGGTCAAAGACGGACGCGCCGGCCCATCGCTGAATGGTCTTGGCCGTCTGGCTCCGGCGGTCGGCGCGTCTGCGGGGAATCTCCAGCCAACGCTTGCCTTCCCTGTCCACGGTGGCCAGTTTGCTGACCTGGCGCGTGTCCGCGCCCAGCCGCTGCAGCGTGTCCACGTCCTGACGGAAACGCACGATGAGCCGCTCGTTGTTGGCCCAGCCGGCGGAAACGATGTCCATTCGATCGGAGCCCAGCGTCACCGGCCGTTTGGCCATATCGCTCAGGTCATAAACCAGAAGGAACTGCTTCCCGTCCTTGGCGAAGCGCTGCAGCGTGGCCAGGTGCTCGCCGTCGGGTGAGACCGACGCGGAACTCATGGCGGGTTCCTGGGCGAACGCTTCATACCCGGACAGCGCCTGTTGTTCCTGTGCCGCGGAAAATAAGGGCAGCGCGAGACATACGCCCGCAAGAAAACGGATTCTGATCTTCATCGGCCACTCCTGTTCTTGTTCATCGGGCCGGTCCGCCGCATGATTTCCGCAATCTCGCTAGAACTGCGTCCTAACCGACAGGAAGAGGCGCCGCCCCAGCAGATCGTAACCCGCCCCCAGCGGAATGTTATTCAACTGCACTTCCGGCGCGCCGTTATCCATCAAGGGCGGCTCTTCGTCGAACACGTTCACCAGCCCCAGCGTGATCTCCCAGTCGCGCGGAACCCAGGTAACCGAGGTGGTATGTGTCCAGTATTTATCTGTCCTCGCAATCGGCCGGCACATCACCTGCAGCGTGGCGCAGGGCGCTCCCACGAAGAAATCGCCCGGGTCGTCCTCCTCGCCATGGATATAGTTCGCCCGCCAGAGGAAGCGGAACCTGCCGTAGGTCGCAACCAGCAGGCTGGTGCCTTCCCACTCGGGCGCAACCGGGGTGCCGGCGTCGTCCTCCTCGGCCTCGCGGAAAATGAAGTTGTTCTCGAGCAGGCGCGAGACCCTGATGTCGAATTCCAGATTCAGGTTCCGGTCGGCAACTATGAAGTCGCGCTGAAAGTACAGGTTGTAGTCGATGCCGCGCGAGGTAATGGCGTTGATGTTGACGAAACTGGCTTCAACCAGGTCGATCAGGCCATTGGCGCCCCGATTGATGAACCGGCAGAAGGCGCTGGCGTTGTTCGGCTGTTCCACGTAGCAGTCATTGACGATGAAGCCCGTGCCCAACTGGCTGATCGTGTTCTCCACATGGATGTCGTAGTAGGTCACCCCGGCGCGCAGCGTGAAGTTGTCCCAGTAGGGCTGGTCGAGAACCACTCCATAGGTGTAGGAGGTCGAGGTTTCCGGATCGATGTCCAGTTGAACCTGCTGGCCGCCCTTGCGCAATCGCTCCACCGAGTAGGTCGTGTTCAGGCCGTCCAATCCCAACGTTGTCGGATCCACGCCATTGGCTCGACAATTGTCGAGCGTGGCCTGCTCCCGCAGGTCCTCGTCCGGGTTGTAGGTCGCAGGTTCATTCGGATTCAACGACGCGTCCCGGGCGGAGATGGGAACCACGCAGGGATCGAAGATGGTCGCAAAGCCGGAAGTTCCGGCCAGGAACTGCTCGTGCGTGTTCGGCGCGCGGAACGATGTGCCGTACGTGCCGCGAAACGTAATGCCTTCGAAAGGCGTCCAGACGCTCTTGGCGCTGTAGGTGGTATCACTTCCGTAGGTGCTCTCTTCGGTCCAGCGAAGCGCAAGATTCAGAGAAAGGTCCTGCGCCAGCGTGACACCCTCGAGCAACTGCAGTTCCGTTTCCACGAACAGTTCGGTGATGTCGCGCTTGCCCACCGCTCCGCCGTCCCGGAAGTAGGCGATCAGCAGGCCTTCGCGGGCCACCTCGTTCGGTACCGAGTCGATCTCGTCCTCCCGGTACTCGACACCCAGCACCAGCGGGATGGAGGTGTTGTTCCAGGGCAAGGTCGCCACTTCGCCCTGCACGACACCGCTGAATATGGACTGGTAAATCTTCGTATCGAAGCTGCGCAGGCCGAAGACAAAGTCGCGCTCCTCCTGGGTAGCGAAATCGCCCCCGCCCGGCTGATAAATCGAGTCCGCGAACATGTTCACGGGCACGCACGGCTGGCCATTGCCGCAGGTGACCTCTCCGGTCGCGGGGTTCCTGACCGAAGTCTCCAGCGACAGGGTCAGTTCGCGCTCCAGGATGCCGGTCTGGAAATCGGTGCCCTGAGACGACGAATGACTGAAGTAGAAGTCGTATCCCCAGTTGCCGAAACCGGAATCGTTCCGCCATCCCGGCAGATCGCCGCGCATTCCCGCCACCCAGCGGAACTGTTCGATTTCCACGTCGTTGTTGTCCCGGTCTCCGCGAATGTGGACGATCGGCGTCACCTCGAAATTCCCGAAATTGAAGCCGAAGAACCCCAGGCAGTTGGCCCCGTTCGGTTGGAACTGGTTGCAGGGGTTGTAGGGATTGTTGGGCGGAACGTCCGGAAAGATGCTGGCGCCGGGCGAGAAGACTTCCGTCTTCCGGTTCGCGTACAGGAACTCGAAGTACGCCTGCGAGTTGCTCGCATTGCCCAGATCATGCTCCCCGTACGCGTACAGATTGACGCGCCGGGAGTTGGGAAGCAGGTCGCCGGCGCGGTCCCGGTCCGAACCGTTGTAGTTGTAGGCGTCCGTCTGCAGGTCGATCTCCGAGACGCCGTTGCGGTCCGGGTCCACCAGTCCCGTGTCCGGGATGCCGTCCCCGTCCGTGTCGATGGGCACGATGGCCGCGGGATTGAACCCGGTGAATCCCACCGGGACTTCCGTCTCCGAGAAATTGGGAATGCCGATATTGGTTGTGCCCGGCGTGTACCAGACGTTGCCGAAACCGACGGGAATGAAAACGCGATTCATGGTTCGCAGCGCACAGGGACTATCAGTCGTGCCGGGCACCAGACCCAGGTATGTGCTCAACGGATTGCCGTTCTCATCCTCATAAAAGAGGCGGTTGCACTGCTCCGTGTAGGGGCGGTCGCGCAATCGGATCCGCTTGCGATCATAGACCTCGGCGGCCAGTCCGAGCGTCCAGTTATCGGCGGTCCTGCCCCAGGCCAGCCCCATCGTCTGCTCTGCACCCCCTGTGTGGTCCGTCGCTTCAAATATGCCCTCGACCTCGAATCCCTCAAAGTCCTTTCTCATGATTACGTTCGCCACGCCCGCCACGGCGTCCGAGCCGTAGATCGACGATGCGCCGTCCAGCAGAAGCTCGATCCGGTCGATCATCACGTTGGGAATGGTCGAGATATCCGGCGAGGTCGGCGCTCCACCGACGCCGCCCGGAGCGACACGCCTGCTGTTGAGCAGTACCAGCACGCGCTGGACACCCAGACCACGGAGATTGATCTGGGCGGCGCCCGGGCCATTGTCCACGACAAAGGCCGTAAAGGTGCTGTCAATCTGCGTGCCCGTTGCCTGGGTGGCGCTCTGCAGCAATGCCGCCGTGTCAATCAAACCCAGTTCGCGGGAGACCTGCCCGTCGATGATCTGGACCGGCGCGGCGCTGCTGAACTCGTCGCGTCGGATTCGCGAACCGGTCACGACGATTTCGTCCATCACCTCCTCTTCCATGACGGTCTCGTCGGCCTGGGCGGCCTCCTCGTCCGTCTCGTCCTGCTGCGCGTGCAGCCCTTGAGTCAGCGCCAAAGCCAGGATCAGCGGCATAAATCGAAACAGCCTCATGATCGTTCCCCTTCTTGTTGTTCCCGCCGCCCCGCCTCACGACAAGCGTCTACGGATCCGACGTTTTCGATACGCCCATAATAAGG